>JAIRPL010000013.1 GCA_031256995.1 Puniceicoccales bacterium | reverse complement strand
ATGAGTCTTTATAATCCGTGGTTGGGGCATGGCGCGGCATTGTGATTCTGGAATCAAGACCTGAACCAAGATGTGGTGATGTCAAGTACGATTGGATTCCGTCGCCCTTGTTTGGAAATGTGATCTTCATGCGGTAATCATATGGTTTTTCAAACTCACTTTTAACATGGGGTATTTTTTCCTCTATTTTTAAAATAAAATCCGGATAAATTCCACGCCCATGAGGTGCCACAAAATCGTCCATTTTCAAGTCAAATCCAAATTCTTTCTCGTAGGAAGGAATGTATTTCTCTCGTATGATATTCCACATGTACATTGGGATTGGGTTGATGATTGGGTGAATGATGATTTCCAAGGTTGGATTCCATGGTTCCCAACGGCCCGATTTCCGTTCCGTGAAGCGGTGTCGCATGTGGCGGTGTGGATAATATCCGGTGGCCGTGATGCCGTACGCGAATTCCCCGCGCAGGCTTCTTCCCCGGATGACGGCGACCCCATCTTTATCGGTGATGGAAGTATAAGATTTTGCAATATCCTTTCCGAAACCCTCTCCAGACACCCAATGATGAAAGGTGCTCATAGACACTTTGATGTTTGGAACAGGGGTCCCCGCGTCATCCTTCACGATGAATGTTATTTTTGCCATTGGCCTTTGGACCGTGTCCGCCGCGCCAATGTCGCCGATGACAAGCAGGATGCTTGTGGCTATGATTGTCATTTTCTTCTTCATGGTTGTGCTTTCTGTTTTTTGTTGAGGTTGCCAAGTTCCACCCACTTGTCGAATAGCCTGTGGGTGTAAAAATATGCGACATCGTTGGCGTCGCTATGAAGCCAGTTATTGTATCTTGTTTTATCATCCATGTCCATCCTTTCCTCCGGCCAGTCTACTTTGAATGCGGATTTGTTCATGTCGTAGTTTCGTTCTCCTTTGAATTCTTCCACTGGTTCTCTCCCTGCGGCGATGGAGAGGGATGGGATTGTTTCAGCGAGGAGTTGGTCGAGTTGGGACTGTGCAAGGGCGGGGCTGGTTTGGGCGCCGTGGAAGCCTCCGGGGAATGGGAGGAAGAAGGGTTCATCACGCAGGATTTCATCGGAAAACGCATTGGCGATTCCTGGAGCGAGCTTGATATGTATCATGCCGTAACTATCCCCATATTTTTTGGAGAACTTCCATCCATCCTTCTTCTTCTCTTGGTAGACCCAAGAGCGTTCGCCCCCAGGGAAGATGCCGTCCCCAGGGTAGAGTTCGAGTCCATCCATGTAGTCAAGAACCTCCTCGCCTTCCGAATAGAAATTGTGGGCATTGGAGACATTGGCGAATCGTCCCTGCCAGGTGAGGGCGCGACGCGGGTCACTGGTTGGAAAGAGTTTCCACCAATTGCCCGCAAAGAGCCGTCCTGAATAAGGTGCCCACTCGGGGTGGCGCATGCGAATGAAGTCGCTGCCGCTGCCGGCCGGCACATGGGCATTGCCTGTCCCGGTGTCGCGTTTTTCATAGGAAATCCTTGGAACGGCCGCGTTTAGCATGAAATATTTTTCGACGTTCAGGTTGTGATCGTTGATCGCGCTTGAGACGAGCATGTTGCCGAGACTGTGGGCGGCGATGTATTTGGGGGAGCCAGGGAGATTCGCGATATGCTGGGTGAGGGCGGGAGCGGTCAGGAAGGCATTGTTGACGTTGAGGGAATAGTAGAGGGGCGCTCTTTGATCGCTTCGCCAAGTCACCATGGTGAAAGCGGCGTTTGAGCCGCTGTTGCGGAGGCGTTTGAACATTTCGGCGCCCCATGCGCGGGCGTCTTTCCCGGAGACGCTGAATCCGTGTGCGAACAGGAAATGTCTTCCGTTGGTTTCCGCGTCGGGATGATTCCTTGGATCGGAGATGTTGGTTGGATCATTGGTGTTCTCGCCGAGAACGGGGCGGAGGTTTATCCAACGATACATCTCGCGGACAGGGGAGAGGGATATGGGAATTTTGCTCTCGTAGATGACGCGATTTTCCTCGCGGACCTGGAAGACGAGAGGGGTTTTCACGGTGAGTTTTCCTCTGTTTTTATCACTCTGCTGGAGGCCTTCCACGATAAGGAGGAGGCCGTCGGGATCGGCGCCGCCCTTGACGGGGAGGAGTGTCCCGTTTTTTGTGATGCGTCGCAGGGGGATCTCCCTTGCGAATTTGTTGATATCCCAGCCGACGCATTCCATTCTTTGGTAGTCGAGCGCATTGTCTTTTTTGAGGGCGAGGATCGCAAAGTTCATGGCGCTGCTCTCGTTGCAGAGGTGATAGGTGCGGTTCGTCCCGGACCCCCTGGGGAGTTGCTGTTTGACTTTCATAAGATCGAGCCAGACGGGGAAGAAGTCGGCGAGGTCGGCGCGTCCGTTCACTTTCTTGTCGTTTCGTCCATTGGTGTAGCCATCGCTCAAGTCGTGATTGTTTGATCCCGAGTTATTGACGTCACCATCGTCGGCGTCCTCGTTTATCCAATGGCGGAATGGTTTTTTGGCTGTTGGCAGGCCGGCGTCCTCGTCGGTTATTTTTCCGTCGTGGTCGGCGTCGACGGACATGGGTTCGGGAATCACCTTCACTTTCATGGCGAGGTTTTCCTTGCCACGCACACGCAGGGAGAAGGTGTATTCGCCGTTTCCCGGGGAGTGGCCTGGTGCCCGGAATTTTCCGGTGAGCGGGACTTTGGAGAAAATGAACCGCTTGGGGTGGCTGTCCCCGGCGCTTTCTACTGGATAAAGGTGTTCCTCCATTTCGTCAGTGATGGCGTTTTTGAATTGGAATTTCTTCAAGGAATAGGACGCCCCGCTGACGCTGAGTTTTATTTGAGGATTGTCCACCCATGAGTCCACAACGGCGATTCGGAAGGTGCAGGGTTCCATGGTCTCAAGCTCCTGATCCCCAAGTGTGTTGATCCGTGGGTGTTGCATCTCGGGGACGTTTTGGATTTTTTCGGTTTTCCATTCCGGTGCGGATGGCGCGTCCGTGTCTTGCGGGGGAGATTGGATGAATTTCACGAGGTTGCCTGGAACGAGAATGACGGTGTGGCGCGCGCTCGTGGACGGGTCGTCTTCCGTGGGAGTCCTGAGTTTTGTGGCGTTGGCGACCATGAGGCCTTCGTTGTTCAAGTCGCCGATATTCCAGTCGTTGTGTTTCCAGGATTGCGCCGCCGCCGGGTCCATGAATTCCGTGATGTGGGCCGCGGGATGGAAGGTTTTGGTTTTGCGCAGAAGGACTTTCAGGTTGGGGTTCTCCGGGAGTTTTCCTGTCTTTGGATCGGTTTTCCGGAGCCAGATGCATTGGCGCGAGGCGATGAGGATGTGGCCTTGGCGAGGAGAAGGCGGGGCGTTGATGAAAGACGGGATCTCGGAGGGAAAATCTTTGCTGCGGGGCAATTCAAAGAGGGAGCCGCCGACGCCAATCAAGGGGATGGTTTTTTCGCCGAGGTTTGTCGTGGCGGAGTTTGAGCCGACGACGATCCTCGCGTCGTTGAGGGCATTGGCGGAAAAAAGTGGATAGGTGTGGATGGGAGTCTTCCGGGTGGAATCGGGATAGAGGTAGATGTGAATTTTATCGAAATAGGGGGTGCTCGGCGCCCTGTTCAAAATTCCGGGAATTTTCCTCGAGAGAAGCTCGCCATTCCGGCTACAGGCGATGTTTTCATCCATAAGATTGTTCCACGGGTTCCACTCTGCCGGGAACGAACGGATGAGGCCAAAAGGCCAGGAGATTCCATGGTAATTCTCGCCTGGAATCTCGGACTGATGATCATTCCCAAAGCACAATTGATAAAGAATCTCGCCGTTATGGAGGAATTTCAGGCCCCATGTCTCAAAGAAGGTGGGTTCGTTGTCCCCTTCAAATGTGTGATAGGTGGAGGGCGTGGTCTGGATCCTTCCGTCCGCGTCCCAATACAGGCCGCCTGGGCTGATTCCCAAAGACCACCAATTCGTGGTGAAGCCAGGGACGATGGGAGAGTGCTCCACGGTGGCGAGCACCCGGCCATCGTCGGCGACATCGTTGTAGCAGAGGTAGTGGATCTGGTCCGCCTTTTCCAATTTTTTCCAGCCGATGGAAATGTGCCAGCGATAGCCGTTCATACCGATCCACGCGTTCTTTTCCGAAATAACCGCCAGGTGACGATGGCATTCGAAGTCTCGATGGCCATTGGCGGACGTCACCACGGGGCCGAGGTCAATGATGGAGTAAAACGGGCGGGCGTCGGAGCGGGCCGGCGGCTCCACAATCTCCTCGGCTGCGGGCTGGGAATTGGGGACCTCGCCTCGGGACGCCGCCTCGGCCGCGGCGGGGGATGGCGGCACCGGGGTTTCTGCGACTCCCCATGCGGCGCCGCCGAGAAAGGAATCAATGGAGGTGCTGCCGGCGTGGGGCGCGCCGGCAGCATTGTTCCCGGAGGATGTTTTTCCCGCAGCCTCGTTTTCCTCGGCGATTTCCCAGTCCTCCAGGTCCCCAAGCGTGATTTCCGGCTGGCCTTCGGGCGTCTTGACGATGAGGCGGACGCGGAAAGTTTTCGTTTCCGGATCGTAACCCGGAGCGGCCAGACGCGGGCCGACGGATGCGCCGGCGGCGGCGGGAAGAAAGATTTTTGGGGAACCGGCCCAAGGGGTTCCCGGCTCGACGGGGTAAAAATAGTCGCGCGTGGAGCCGGTCACGGGATCGCGCCCCGGGAAGCGGCGAAGCGGATACTCGACGTCTCCCGCGCGAAGACGGAAATTGGAGACGCTGGAGTCAGAGTCGGCGAAGGCCGGGAAACGCAGGGTGACGGGCGTGTGCCCGCGCAACAGGACGGCAAGGGCCGACGGGGACATCGTGGCCGTGGCGGCGATCTGTCCCGGCGTGAGGCCCGGGTGCTCGCGAATGCGGGCCTGGGCGGGCGGTGTGACGTGCTCGGCCGGGGTGCGGGGCACGCCGCCAACGTGCTCGGCCGGGACAAGCAGAAGATGACGCATGCGCAGGCCGTCCGTGGACGCCATGGCGGCGAGGAGGCCGTCCCCGTTGATTGCGGTGATCGCGAACTCGCGCAGGGTGGCGTCCACGCAAATGTCCACGGGGACCGGGTCCGCGTAATCGGGGGTGCCGGTCGGGATTTTTGCGGAGCCGGGCCGGTCGCCGGGCAGCGTGGCGGGGAACCCCTGCGGCGTGGCCTTGCGAAACCAGAGATTGCGCCCGTCGGTGATGGTGTGAAAGCCCGCGCGGGCGCTTCCGGGCGCGGGGGAATTTATGAGAAGCGGCGCGGCGCGAACGGCCGGAGGCGGGGTGGCGGATTGGACGCTCCCGTCACTCGCAACGGCAGGCCTTGGGGCGGCGACCGAGGCGGAGGTGTCGGGCCATCCCAAGGGTTTTAGCACGGGCGGCGGAAGAAAGAAGCGGCGTCCCGCGAATGTGAAGACAGGCGCGTTCGTGTCCGGGTCGCGCCCGACGGCAATCCGTTCCTCGTTGAGGTTTGAGAGCGAAAGACCGGGGAAACGCAGGGCGGGGGAGTCGCCCGATGCCGTGCGCAAGGCGGGGTAATGTCCGCTTGGGACGAGGCAGGCGGTTCCGCCGGAATAGTCGAGAAAATCCCCGTTTCTGGCGACCTGTCTCGGCTCCGTGGCGCTCCAAAAAACGCCGTCGCCCCCGTTGAGAGCCGCGCCAAGAAAACTGTCCGTGGAAAGCCCGCCGGCGTCCAAGTTTGAGGCTGTTCCGGCAATGCTGTAGGAGCGGGCAGGAGCGGCGTTGGCCGGGTGGGTGGCGCCTTCGGGAAGCCGGCGCGCGAGCGTGAAGAAAATGCGCCCGTCCCGGAGGAATTTCACCGCCGAGGTGTGGTCGTCAAAGCAGGGCAGGGGCGTTGCGGAACCGTTGGCAAAGACAATGGACGCGACCTGCGAACACGGGGAGGGGGCATTCGTCACGCGGTTCAGGAGCACCGCCCCGTCGGAACGGATGTCGGCGGCCGTCGCGCCCGGAACATCCGCGGCGGGCAGGTCCACGCGCCCGTTGTTCCAGCGCCGGGTGCCCAGAAGCAGCCATGCGTTGCGCTCGGAGAGCGTGGTGCGCGCCGTGGTGTCCCTCATTCCGGCAGGGCCAAGGTCGACAGCCGCGTAGAAAGGCCGCGCGGCATCCGGGGCGACGGACGCCGCACGCGCGCCCTCCGAGGGGGATGCGCCGCCGGATTCGCCGGAGGGCATGGCCAGCCGCGCGAGGATCCGGGCATGGCGGGCCGCGCGGGTTTCCCCGGATCCGGGAAACGTCTCGGCCCCGGCATCGTCCACCGCCGGGTCGAATCCAAGGATGCGTTCCCAGACATCCGGGATGCCATCGCCATCCGTGTCCGCCAGGGCGGCGGCGGGCGGCAGATGGAAGGAAAAGAGCCTTTTCGCCTGCCCGGCATTCGCGGCCATTGCGTGGAAGGCGGCGCGCGTGTTTTGCGCCCAAGGATAGTCGGCGGCGCAAATCAGCCCCGACTCCTCCAAGCGCTGATAGAATGGCAGGGCTACCGCCTTCAATTGCCCTATTGAGACCGCCGCGCATTCCTCCCCGCCGCCCTTTACAGCGGACGGGCGCAGCCAGAGGGCGACCCTGTCAAGGACCTCGTTTCCAGCGCCGCCGGGCAGGGAGGCCTCCAAGGCCAGGGCCGCCTTTAGCGAAAGATTCTTCAGCTGCCCTTGGTTGATCGCCGCGAAATCCTGCGGAGGTTCATCCTCCCGCAAGACAGCCTGCTCCGCCCACCATGCCGGTCCGCTGGCCGTCGTCGCAAAGGCCTCCGGACGGGCCTCCGGCGTCAGACTGGGCATCTGGGGCGCGGACGTGCCCAAGGCTGGCTCCCCCGAGGCAATCCCGCTCGCGCCCGCGAAACCCGCCGCAAGCCACAACGCCCCCGACAGGCGAAGGATCTTCCTGCGCAAGGCGTCCGTGATGCCGGCCAGGCGGCAAAACCGGCCCGCCGTGCGCGACATTTTCCGCCATCCGCCGGCGCGCGCCATCCGTCCGGCCCAAATCATGACGCCTGAAAACATTGTAGGCTGGCCACTGCCGTGGCGGTGATGCCCGCCGGAGGAATCCGGCCAAGCCGGGAGACTGGAAATCGTCGGAGGGGTGGAGGGGGTGGCCTGACTGCCTGTGGCGCAAGTCCGACGATGCGTTGGGGTGAACGAGCACATGACGGAGGTGCCGTATGTTTTGTCCGAAAATTCGTTGCAAACACTTTTTATGGGTGGATGGAATTTCGTCTTTTCAGAAATGCAAAAATCCAGGGATGCGCTCTTGTTTTTCTGTGATAATCCGACGTTTGGAACCCTGCCCGTGGATCCTCATTGGATCGTCATTGAGAAATCAAATGCCAAGCCTCCGCCAACTCGTTTTTTGCGATAATTCGCGTAGTTACAATATGTTGAGAAATAAACGAAGTCCCGGTCGGGTGGTGAAATTTCCCTGGCAAGGCGGCGGTGCCACAACACACCACGCGCGCCACCACCGGCGCCACGGGGCGTCGGGAAAAATTTGACCATCGCACCCCCAAAATCCGGATGAAATTCGGCGTGCCGATGTTTCCGGGCTTTTCGACCGGCCGAAAAATCCGGTTGGCGTACGAGGGGTGGCTCTGGTTTTTTGCCGGCATGATACATCCCAATGCCATTGTCGCGCCGGGAGCGCGTGTTGGGGCGAATGCCTCCGTGGGGGCGTTTGCCATTGTGGAAGACGGGGTGGAAGTGGGGGAGAATTGCCGCATTGCGGCGATGGCCGTCGTGAAGCGCGGCGTGGTGCTTGCGCCGGATGTGTGGGTGGATCATCACGCGGTGATCGGCGGCCTGCCGCAGGATCTTGGATTTGACGAGTCGGTTGAGAGCGGGGTGTTTGTCGGGCGCGGGACGCGGATCCGCGAATCGGTCACCGTGCATCGCGCGACGAAGCCCGCGCATTCGACGCGCATTGGCGAGGGTTGTTACCTGATGGCCGGCTCGCACGTCGCGCACGATTGCGTGGTCGGGTCGCGGGTCATCCTTGCCAATGCCGCGACGCTTGGCGGGCATGTCCATGTGGGGGACGCGGCGTTCATCAGCGGTGGCGTCATGGTGCACCAGTTTGTGCGCATTGGCGAGGGGGTGATGTGCAGCGGCAACGGTCGCTTCGGGATGGATGTGCCGCCGTTCGTCAATGCCCTGGAACGCAATCTTGTGGCCGGACTGAATCTTGTGGGCTTGCGGCGGCGCGGTTTTTCGCGGGAGGTCATCGCCAACCTCAAGGAGTGCTATCTTGCGGTCTATGGGGATGGCGCGGGGGGCAACCTTGTCGCGGCGGCGGCGGCGGCGCTGGAGGCCGGCCTTGCCCGCGAGCCTCAGGCGCGCGCGTTTCTCGAGTTTTTCAAGGCGGACACCCTCCGCCAGTATGTCCGGCCGGCGTAGGCGCGCCCCGCGAACGGCGTATGCCACGGGGTGGGGGAGGGTGACGGCCCTGAATCCGCCCCCCGGCCCAAAGGCCAACAAATGCTTGCCGCTTCATTCCGCAAACGCCAGCCTGCCCGGCTTCAAACAGCGTCAACCGCCCCCCCTTCCGCAACCAAGCGAATCATGGCAGCCTTTTCCCTGGAACAACTCCTTGACCTTGTCGTCGAGTCCAACGCCTCCGACCTTCACCTGCATGTGGGCCAGGCCCCCGCGCTTCGCGTTCATGGCGACATCACGCCGGTGGATTGCCCGCCCCTCACGCCGGATGACACGGAGACCTATGTGCATTCCGTCGCGTCCAAGAAGCACCTTGATCGTCTCGAGTCCGAGCATGGCGGTTCGGACTTCGGTTTTGCCTTTGGGGACAAGGCGCGTTTCCGCACGAGCATTTTCAAGAGCAAGGGCCATTACGGGATGGTGCTGCGGCAGATCCCCAGCCAGCTCTTCTCGCTCTCCAAGATAGGCCTGCCCGACAAGGTGAAGGATTTGCTCCGGCTCACGCGCGGCCTCATCCTAGTCACCGGCCCGACAGGTTCCGGCAAGACCACGACGCTGGCCTCGATGATCAACTGGATCAATGAGAACGAGGGGCAGCACATCATCACCGTCGAGGACCCCATTGAGTACTATCACCCGCACAAACGTTCGCTTGTGACCCAGCGCGAGATCGGGGCGGACATCAACACGTTTGCGGAAGGGATCCGCGCCGCGTTGCGCCAGGACCCGGATGTGATGCTCGTGGGGGAAATGCGCGACCTTGAGACCATCGAAGCCGCCATCACCGCCGCCGAGACCGGCCACCTGGTCTTCGCCACCCTGCACACCACGGGCGCCGCCCGCACGGTGGACCGCATCATCGACGCCTTCCCGGCCAACACCAAGGAGCAGATACGCATCCAGCTTGCCGCCAACCTCGTGGCCGTGATCTCCCAGGTGCTCTGCCGCAAGCGCGGGGGAGGGCGCGTCGCGGGGTTTGAGATCATGGTCAACAACCCCTCCATCGCCGCCCACATCCGCGACAACAAGACGCACTACATCACCTCCGACATCCAGACCGGCGCCGTCCACGGCATGATGACACTGGACACCCATTTGCTTTACCTGCTCGATCACGGCCTCATTGAGAAAAGCGAGGCCCTCACCTATGCGCAGGACACGGACGACATGCGCAACAAACTCCTTCAACGCTGAGTGCGCGCCGCCGACGGCCTCCCTGCGCGTTTGCCACGCTCAATATCCCAAGTTCCTCATCAACAATAACTTCCACTGAAGTCCGCCCATGTTCGAAGACCACAACGAAAGCATCAAGGAAGCCATTCTTTCAGCCCATCTCCTTGACCTTGTCCAGATTGAGGAGCTTTGGGAGACGCATCTCCAAACGGGGAAATCCTTCGCGGACACGGTTACGGACGCGGGCCTGGATGTGGAACGCCCCGCCATTCTCAAGGCCCTTGCCGATCACTTCCGCACGGAGTACGTCCCGGATCCCCCGTCGCATGCCGACCCCGATCTGGCCCGTCTTCTCAAGCCCGAGCAGGCCCACAAGTATGGGATCGTCCCCTACCGCGCCGAACCCAACAAAATCGTCTTTCTTGCCCGCGATCCGTTGAATTTTGGCATCGTGGATGACCTGTCGTTCCTGCTCCAGCGCGATGTCGAGCTGGCGGTGGCCGACCCGCAGCTTGTTGAGGCCGCCGTCAACGCCACCTACGGCGAGCAAAAGTCCAACCTTGAGGATTTTCTCCACGAAATCGAGGGCCTCAGCGTCGATTCGGGCAATGACAAGGAGCTTGCCGGCGCCGCCGCCCAGGCCCCCATCATCCGCTTTGTGGACCTTGTTCTTCAGGAAGCCGTCAAGGCCAAGGCGTCCGACATTCATTTCGAGCCATTCGAGGATCAGTTTCGCATCCGTTATCGCATTGATGGCACGCTCCTTGAGATGGCCCCCCCGCCGCGGAGCCTCGCCGGCGCCGTCATCGCCCGTGTCAAGGTCATGTCCTCGCTCAATATCGCCGAGAAGCGTGTGCCGCAGGACGGACGCATCAAGACGAGCGTTGGCGGGCGTCCCGTCGACCTGCGCGTTTCCACCCTGCCCACGCAATTTGGCGAGAGCGTGGTGCTCCGCATCCTTGACAAATCCGTCGTCAACCTCGACCTCGAGAACCTTTCCATGCAGGAGGAGATCATGGAGGGGATCCGCGATCTCGTGAACCGCCCCAACGGCATCTTCATCGTCACCGGCCCGACCGGCTCCGGAAAGACGACGACGCTCTATTCCGCCTTGCGGGAAGTGAACACCGTGGACGTCAAGATCCTTACTGCCGAGGACCCCGTGGAATACGAGATCGAGGGCATCATGCAGGTTCAGATCAATCACCAGGTCGGGCTTACTTTCGCATCCGCGCTTCGCTCGTTCCTGCGCCAGGATCCGGACACCATCATGGTCGGGGAAATCCGCGATCTTGAGACGGCCCAGATTGCCGTGCAGGCCTCCCTTACCGGGCACGTCGTGCTCTCCACCCTTCACACCAACGACGCCCCCGGCGCCGTGACCCGCATGATCGACATGGGGCTGGAACCCTATCTCATTGCCGCGTCGCTTGAAGGCATTCTCGGGCAACGTCTTCTGCGAAGCATCTGCAAGCATTGCCGCACGGCTTACGAGCCGGGGAAGGAGGTTGTCGAAATGCTTGATGTCGACCCGCTTGAAATCGCTGAAAAGCAATTTTTCTACGGACGCGGCTGCTCGGAGTGCAACCGGAGTGGTTATCGGGGGCGCCAGGGCCTTTTCGAGCTGATGATGATCAATGACCGCCTCCGCGATCTCATCACCAACAAAGCCCCCACCCTCATGCTCAAGCAAAGTGCCATTGAAAACGGAATGCGAACTTTGCGCGACGACGGTTTGCGCTGTATTTTTGATGGCAAGACCACCATCGAGGAGGTTCTTAAATACACCTGACAGCATCCCCCTTCCGCCATTCCTTTTTTTTGGCAGGATTCCAAGGATTTTTAACATTCGCAATCAAAGCAAGTCACCGCACATCTTTTCCGTTTTTTCATCTTCCAAACCATCAACCCGCTCCCACCTATGCCTACCTACCACTACACTGCCGCCGACGCCTCGGGAAGATCCATGTCTGGCAAAATTGACGCCCCTTCCGAGGCTGCGGCCCGATCCAAACTTAGCGCACAAAGACTCATCGCCACCTCCATCAAGGCCGAGAGTGGCAGCGTCACCGCCTTGCTGGATGCGGCCAAAGGGAAAAAATCCGGCAAGAAGACGGGCAAGGTCGCCCATGAGATTCTCACTGTTTTCACCCGCCAGCTTGCCACCTTGTTGCAAGCCGGACTGCCCCTCCTGCGCGCCCTCGAAATCCTCCACAAGCAGGAGAAAAATCCGAACATGAAGAGCATTCTTGCCAACCTCATCGAGAACATCTCGTCCGGCAACAATCTCTCCGACTCCATGATGCAGCACAACAAGGCGTTTGATCATCTCTACACGAACATGATACGCGCGGGCGAGGCGGGTGGCGTGCTTGATCGCGTGCTCAACCGTCTCGCGATGTTCATGGAAAAGTCCCTCCGCCTGAAAAAGAAGATCAAATCGGCCATGACTTACCCTGTGGTCGTCATATCCGTCGCCGTCATCATCGTTGTGATCCTCATGGTGAAGGTCGTTCCCCAATTCCAGGAGATGCTCGCGAAACAGGGCGCCGAGATGCCCCAGCTTACGCAGATTGTCATTGATATCTCCCAATTTCTCCAAGTCTATTGGTACGGCATCCCGGTCATCGTCGCCGGGCTTGTCACTGGGTTCAAGCTCATGAGCAAATCCCCGCGCGCCAAGCGTGTCTTCGACCGTTTGGTGTTCCGCATCCCAAAGATAGGCCCATTTGTCACCGTCGCCGCCGTCGCCCGTTTTTCCCGCACTTTCGGGACGCTCATGGCCTCCGGTGTGCCCATTCTCCAGGCCATCACGATCACGCGCGATACGATGAGCAACATCGTTATCAACGAAGCTCTTACGACAATCCATGACCGGGTTCGCGACGGCGAGCCGCTTTCCGTGCCCCTTGAGCAATCCATGGTTTTCCCCGCGATGGTGACGAGCATGATCCAAGTGGGGGAGGAGACCGGCCAGCTCCCCGAGATGCTCAATCGCGTTGCCGACACCTATGATGAGGAGGTTGACAACGCCGTTGGCGCCATGACCTCCATCATAGAGCCGCTTCTCATCGTTTTTCTTGCCGTCGTCGTCGGCACTATTGTCATCGCCATGTTCCTGCCCCTCATCAAGCTCATTGAGACCATGATGAGCAAGAGCTGAGGGATTCGGCGCGGTTTGCCGGAGCACGAAGAAATCGATGGAGGAGGGTGTTTGCCCCTTCCTCCATCCGTCCGGTTTTATTTTTTTCGCCATGCGAATTGTCTATTTGTTCACCTGTTTTCCCGTGAAGACGGAAACTTTTTTGCAACGTGAACTTCGGGCAATGCGGCGTTGTGGGGATATCGAGATTGAAATCTGGTCGCTTTGGCGCGGGGATGCCAGTTGGGAGGGAATGAAGGTCAACCGTTACCCTTTTTTCGCCATTTTCCGCGTCATATTCCTAAAAATCGCGCTTTGGACCTGGCGGCGTCCGGGAGCAATGCGACGTGTCTGGTCGGCGTATCTGGCGGCAACGCCCCCCGGTCTGCTCAACATTGGCGAAAATCTTCTCGGGCTGGCATTTGCGTTGGACAACGCCTCGCGTTTTCGCGCGGAGCGCCCGGACCTTATCCATGCCGTCTGGGGCACAATGCCCGCCGCCGCGGCCTGGCTCTTGCACGAGCTTACCGGGATCCCGTTTTCCACTGGCGCCCACGCCTACGATGTCTTTCTGCGTGACGGCGATTGGACGCTCCCGCGCAAACTTGCCTGCGCGCGCCTTGTCCACACCTCCACACAGTCCGCGCGCGCCCGTTTGCTGGAGTTGTGCCCCGTGCCGGAGAAAATCCACCTGATCCGCCGCGGGATTGAACTGCCATTGCGCTCCACTTTTGATGCGGCCACGCCTTTCCGCTTTTTGCCCAGGCGGGGGGATCCCGGCCGGCCGCTGCGGTTGCTCAGCGTCGGGCGCCTCGTTCACAAGAAAGGGTATCCGTTCCAACTTGCCATTTACAGGCATTTGCGCGACGTCGGGGAGAAAATTGAGGCGCGAATTGTCGGTGATGGCCCGTTGCTTGATTCCCTCCGCCACCTCATCACCCTGCTTGGCCTCGGGGAAAACGTCTCACTCATCACCCACCTTGAGTATGCCCGGATGCGCGCCCAATACGAATGGGCCGACCTCTTTCTCTTCACCGGGATTGTCGCCCATGATGGCGACCGCGATGGCCTTCCCAATGTCATCCCGGAAGCCATGTGCCACGGCGTTCCAGTGCTCACGACCGCCGTTTCGGGAACCACGGAGGCCATCAAGGATGGCGAGACAGGCCAGGTGCTTGGCGTCGCCGATCCTGTGGCTTGGGAAAACGCAATCGCCCGTTTGCGGAATGAGCCGGCATTTTTACAGCGCACGCGCCTGGCGGCCCGCCTTTGGACGGAACGGGAATTTGATTCCGCCCAAAACTCCGCCCGCCTTGCCCGTGCCTTTCACCACGCGTGCCGCGCAAGATAGGCCGAAGAGCGCATTTTCTCGGCTCCTTTGAGGCTCAATAAAAAAAGCCCGCCCGGCGTGTTGACGACGGACGAGGCTCTTTGTCGCTGGAGCGGGGGGAGGGCAGTGCGCCCACCCAGTGTCCCAAGCTACAGACGCTTGCAGATGGCGGCGGCAATCTTCTGGCTCTCTGAAAGGTTGCCAAAAGCCCCGTAAGAAATGGAGGCCTGCACCCACTCGCGCTTCTTTTTCCCGGAAGGCTGCCCGTCGGCATTGGGGGGGGTGTCCTCCAAAATAAAATCAGATTCCGTGGTGATGCGGATCGTCACCTTCAAGTCGCCAATGACGCGGGCGTAGATCGCGTATGCGGGAGGCAGGGTCGGAGTGTCCTCGGGGCGGTCCTCAGAGAGGCGTTTTGCGCCATAATCCTCAAGGGCGAGGCTGGCGGCTTTGAAGATCTCCTGCTGTGTTTTGCCTGGGAATTTCACCACGAGGTCGCCGGAGACAAAGGAAACCCATTCACCACGTGGTTCAAGGGCGGCATTTTCAGGAATGCGCACCTCCTGGACGCACCCGGCGGTGGTGAGTGCGCCCGTGGCGGCAAGAGCGGCGGCTGCAAAGTGTTTTTTCATTGTTGTGCTGTGTGTTGAGAAGATGGCCTGCGGAGGTCCACTATCTGGTTTTCAGACGTCCGGACATGCGCAAGAAAACGCGCGCAACGGCCCGCGCAAACAAAAAACATGGGATTGGTGCGCCATGCCTGCATCCCTTTCCCCGGCATTTCCCGTTTGCCGCGCAAGGCATGGCGCGATTCCCTGCCACGCCCTATGTACATCCAGCCGGAAACCCGTTTGCAAATTGAGGACACCGCGCGCCGCGTCGCACGCCTGTGGAAATTCCTCGACGTGCCAATGCGCCGGAAGCAACTCGCGCAGCACGAGCACCGCATGGGCGAGCCTGGTTTTTGGGACAACCAAGCCGAAGCCCAAAAAGTCGTGGCCGAGGTCAGCCAGATAAAAAGCCAGACCGCCCCATTGCTTGATTTCCAGCGCCGCCTCGAGGATCTTCAAACGCTTGCGGAACTTGTCTCCGAGGCCCCCGACGGCTCCGCCGACGCCGAACTCGAGGAAGTCGTCGCCACCGCCGCCGGCCTGGCCGGCGAGCTTGATGCACTCGAAATCTCCTCCTTCCTCAACGGCCGGCACGACAAGTGCAACGCCATTCTCACCCTCAAGGCGGGGGCGGGCGGCACCGAGGCCTGCGACTGGGCCGACATGCTCTTCCGCCTCTACACACGGTGGGCCGAACGGCGGGGCTACACGGTCGAGATCGAGGATATCCAGGATGGCGAGGGCGCCGGCATCTCCACCGTGACTTTTCGCGTGGCGGGCTTGAATGCCTACGGCTACGCCAAGGCGGAACGTGGCGTGCATCGCCTTGTCCGCATCAGCCCATTCGATGCGAATGCCCGCCGCCACACCTCGTTTTGCGCGCTGGATGTCGTCGCCGAGATCGAGGACGACGAGTTGGAGACAGAAGTGAAACCCGAGGACCTCCGCGTGGACGTCTATCGCGCCAGTGGCGCCGGAGGCCAGCATGTCAACCGCACGGAATCGGCCGTCCGGCTCACGCACATTCCCACCGGGATCGTCGTCGCCTGCCAGCGCGAGCGCTCGCAACACCGCAACCGGGACATTGCGATGAAGATTTTGAAGGCGCGAATTTACGAGCGGCAGCAGGACGAAAAACGCGCCGAGATGGAGCGCTTTTACGGGGAAAAAGGCGAGATTGGCTGGGGAAACCAGATTCGCTCCTACGTTTTCCAGCCCTATCAAATGGTGAAGGACCTGCGCACAGGCGCCGAAACCTCCAACGTCCAAAATGTCATGGACGGCGCCATTGACCCCTTCATCAATGCTTGGTTGCGCGCCGGCGGCCCCCGCCACCGCAACAAAGATGTGAAGATTGAGGATTGACGCGCCAACATCCTGCCAGCGCAGAAGAGACCTCATGGATGTTCCTGTTTTTGATTCTGTGGACGAGGCCCTGCTGGATGTCGCGGCAGGGCGCCCGGTCATCGTGACGGATGACGAGGGGCGGGAAAACGAGGGGG
>JAIRPL010000041.1 GCA_031256995.1 Puniceicoccales bacterium | reverse complement strand
CCTTGGCGCTCTGGCGGGCAGCAGTTTATCCACCTGATCCCACAATTCCTCACTCACTTCCCATGGTTTGGTTCGGCTCATGCCGCTTCTTCTCCTTTTGCCCTCAGCGCATGTCAATACTTATTTAGGGATAAGCTCTTAATAGGATTTGGCGAAGATGACACGCTGCTTGCTTGGCTGGCCCGTGAATGGGCACACGCCAGGCTCGCCGCCCTCCAGGGGGACGCAGCGGATCGTGACATTGAGATCCTTCTTTATCCGCTCCTCAACGGCGGCGTCGCCGTTCCAATGGGCCATCGCAAAACCGCCGTGGATCTCCGGCTTGTCGCGATTCGCCGGCGTGAAATAGGCGTAAAAATCCTCCTTGGTGTCCACGATGCGCGTGTTGTCGTCCCGGAATTTTTTGGAGCGGGAGAGCAGATTGTCCTGGATGGCCTGCAGCAGCGCGGGAAGCGTGGCGACAAACTCGGCGCGCGGGATGGGGCGTTTTTCACCGGTGTCACGGCGGGCGACGGACAGTGTGTCCGCCACGATGTCGCGCGGGCCGATCTCGACACGCAGCGGAATCCCTTTCTTCACCCATCCCCACGTTTTCTCGCCACCGCGCAGATCGCGGTCGTCGATGTGCGCCTCGATGGAACGGCCGAAATACGTCTGCGCGGCGATTTCCTTGCGCAGGGTTTCGCAGTAGGCAAGCACCTGCGCGCGTGAGGTTTCATCGCGATAAATGGGCAGGAGCACGACATGGCGTGGCGCGATGCGGGGTGGCACGACAAGGCCGTCGTCATCCGCATGCGTCATGATCATGCCGCCGATGAGGCGCGTGGAGACGCCCCACGAGGTCGTCCAGGCGTGCTGCAGCTGCCCGGCCTCGTCCTGGAACTGGATGTCGCAGCTTTTCGCGAAATTCTGGCCGAGAAAATGCGAGGTCCCGGCCTGAAGCGCCTTTTTGTCCTGCATCAGCGCCTCAATGCAAAATGTGTCCACCGCGCCGGGGAAACGCTCGGCGGGCGTCTTGCGCCCCTTGTGGACGGGCATGGCCATCTGGTTTTCGGCAAAGTCGGCATAGACATCAAGCATCCGCAACGTCTCCTCAAGGGCCTCCCCGGCCGTGGCATGGACGGTGTGCCCTTCCTGCCAGAGAAACTCGGCGGTGCGCAGGAAGAGGCGCGTGCGCATCTCCCAGCGAACCACATTGGCCCACTGGTTCACGAGGATCGGCAGGTCGCGGTAGGACTGCACCCAGCGCGCATAGGTCGCCCCGATGATGGTCTCGGATGTCGGGCGCACAATGAGCGGCTCCTCAAGCGGCCCGGCGGGGATGAGCCTGCCATCGGGGCCGGCCTCGAGGCGCGAATGTGTGACGACGGCGCACTCTTTCGCAAAGCCTTCGACGTGCTTGGCCTCCTTCTCAATGTAGCTCTTGGGGATGAAGAGCGGGAAGTAGGCGTTGACATGGCCCGTGGCCTTGAAAAGGGCGTCAAGCCCGCGCTGGATGTTTTCCCAAAGCGAATAACCCCAGGGCTTGATGACCATGCAGCCGCGCACCGCGCTGTTCTCCGCAAGATCGGCGGCTTTGATGACCTGTTGATACCACTCCGGGTAATCCATGGCCCGTGTCGGCGTGATGGCGGTCTTGACTGCCTTGGCGGGTGCGGCGGCGGGTTTGGTGGCGTTTGCGTTGGTGCTCATGTGAGGAAAAATATCGGGCGGGCGTTCCGGCCCGCCAAGGGGCGGGTTTTGATTGGTTGCGGGTTTGAAAAAAACTCCAGAAGGGAAACACAGGGAGGAAAGCGGCGGCGCCACCTCAAAACGACACCGCCGCCAGGCGGGGAAAACCTCGCGGCGGCGGTGTGCGTAAGGACGGCGCGGCGCGCGAAATCAAGGCTTGGGAGGCTCCGGGGCCGGGGCATTGGCACCGGAATCCGGCCCGGTGGCGGGCGCGGCGGCGGGGGCCAGAGGAACGTCCGCCACAACCGGGGCGGCGGGTTCCTCCTTCTTTTCCTCCTTGGGCGGCACGACATCGGCCTTTTTCTCCTCAACTTCAGGGGCTGGCGCGGCGGCAGGGGCGGGAGAGGCAACCGCGGGAACCTCGGGCCTCACCTCCGGCGTGGGATTGGTGGCGGGCTGCTTTTCCTCGGAAACGGGGACAGGGGCTGGCGCGGCGGCGGGGGCGCTTTCGACGGGGGGAACCGGAGGAAGCTCAAGGCCGTCGGAGCTGGCGGGGGCCGGCGGCGGGACAGTCGCTGGCGCTGGCGCGGGAACCTCTGGCGCCGGAACCTCTGCCGGGACAGGCGCGGGCACGACGGCGGGGGCACTTTTTTCCGACGGCAGCTTGTCAAGCGCCCCGGAGGGCTTGTCCCCTTTGTTTCCTGAAAGAAAAGCCAGATACAGACCGAAACTGACGATAAAAAACAGAGCCGTGAGCGTGTAGGTGATTTTCGTCAGAACATTCGCCGTGTCGCCGCCGAAATAATCCTGGGCGACGCCTCCTCCCATGCCCGCCCCCAAGCCGGCGTTGGCGCTTGGACGCTGCAACAAAACAACAAGAACCGCGAGGACGCTGATGATGACGAGCACCAGCACAAAAAAGTAAGCCAGATAAATCATGCTGCGGCGCAGGAAACGGAGGGCGGCCTTGGAAACAATATTTTTTTCAAAAACCATTGCGTTTTCAAGCGACTGCCACGCGCGGAACGGTTTCTTCCGCCCCCCCCCGGCGCGCACCGGAAGCGCCCGGCCTTCTAACGCCTTCGCCTCCCGCGTTTCTCCTCAGTTTATGACCACGCTGCCCTCCGGATAACGGAAGTGGGGTTGGTCGCGGCGCGGAAAAAGTGAAAAGAGGCACGTCAGGATGCCGACACGGCCAAAAAACATGGCAAAAATCAGCACACACTTGGCCGCCGTGCACAGACGCGGGGTGATGTCGCGTGTGAGGCCGGCGGTACAAACGGCACTCACGGCCTCAAAGGCGAGGTCGAACGGGGGAAGCTCGGGGTGCAGCAGGCACAACAACACCGTTATCGCGACAAGAAAGGCGAAGGTGACAAATATCGTGGCCAGCGCGCGATGCGCCACGGAGTCCCCAAGGCGGCGTCCAAAGGCCTCAATGTCCGCCTTGTCTGCCAGGACGCGGCGCACCGACAGGAGCGCCACGGCAAGCGTGGTCGCCTTGATGCCGCCAGCCGTGCTGGACGGCCCGCCGCCCACGAACATCAGGGACATGACGACAATCGCCGTGGCCGGCCCAAAAAGCGGCCCCGTGTCCAGGCTGAATCCCGCGGTGCGCGCGGCGACAGCGTAAAACAGGGAGGAAAACCACGTGGAGCCATGGCCGGAAACAGCGGCGTCAGCACGGTTTCCGCCCGAATCCGCCACGGCGGCCACCGGCGGCTTCGCGCCATCCGTTTTCATGTCGGAAAAAAGGCCGGTCCTTCCGGTCGAGACCCCCGCCACCCAGCCATCCGCCGGCGCCACGGCGTCCCCCTTCCCCGCCGGAAAATGCCGCGAGGCGTGGATGGCCAATGTGCCGCCGACGCAAAGCGCAAGCAGGGTCGCAAGGACGAGTTTTGAGTTGGTGCCAAGGCGCGGGGCGCGGTTCTTTCGCAGGCCAAGCAGGCGCAGGAAGCGCGCGCACGCCACGGAGATGCAATTTTGCACGACCGGGAAACCCGTCCCCCCCGCAAGCGCCAGCAGCATGACAACCGCCAGCACACCCTCCTGCCCGGCCATTTCAACACCGCCAAGATTGTCCCGAAGCGTGGAAAAACCGGCGTTGCAAAACGCCATCACGGAGTGGAAAAGCGCGAAAAAGAAGCGGTCCTCCCCGGCGATGGCGACACCCGTTCCCTCCACAAAGCTGAACAAGCCTCCGGCCTTGATTTCCAAGAGCGAGTAAATGGCGGCGGTCCCGGCGGCCTCGCAACCCAGCGTGAAAAGAAAAATCGTGGCAAGGTCCCCCTTGATCCGCCCCAGCTTGTCCTGGCTGAGCACCTCTTGAAGCATGAAGCGGTTGCGCAATGAGATCCCCCCCGAGAAAAAATACGCGAAAAGATAGGTTAGCGACATGATGCCAAACCCGCCAACCTGCGCCAGCACCAGCACGATCCACTGCCCCGTCCGCGTCAATTCATCGCAAACGCTGATCGTGGCCAGCCCCGTGACGCACGCGGCGCTCGTCGCCGTGAAAAAGGCGTCAACCGCCGAAAGTCCGTGAATGGAGGCGCGCGGCGTTTGCAAAAACAGGCCGCCGGCGAGGATGAGCAGGGCAAACCCGAGCATGAGCACCACGCCGGGGGAAAGGCGCCGCGACGCCAGGAAACGGTTGCCGCTCAACGCCCTGAATCCGAGCAGCAAAAGCAGAAGAAACTGCGCCGCCGCGGTCGAGAACAGCGTAAGGTCGCGCATCCCGATGTCCGGATGAAACCGGGACGGCAGCCACTCATGGAACCGCCCGCACAAAAACACACCCGCCGTCGCCAGAACCGCCAGAAACGTCTCCATCCCATGCCGGCGCAAATGGGCAAGCGGGCGCTCCTGCAACAAAAGACGCGACACCTCAAGGACGGCGAACGCGCCAAACACACCCTGCGCGCCAAGACGCACGGCATCCCACTCCGCCGATCTCATCCCCCAGCCAATGACGCGCACAAAAAGACACGCCACGGCCACGCCACACAACGCAAGGGCGGCATTCACAACAAAAAGCAGGATCCCGCGCGTTTTCTCGCCAACGAAATGATTCATTGTCCGTAAAAATTCACAAAAAGAGGCAGCCACCTCCCCGGATTCGGGGAACAGCCATATTCCCCGCCTCCACCTCCCGGCAACGCGAAAAGCCGCCGGCGAAAATCGGCCGTCCCCCGTCGACGCCGAAGTCGGCGAAACCGGAACTCACCGCAAAAGCGCGCCAAGGCAACCCCGTGCGAATACATGACGCCGAAGTCGGCGAAACCGGAAAGCCACTGGCAATTTGGCGGCCATCCCATCGCGCGAATCACCTTGAAGTGCGTCGTAGCACGCCCGCATCGTAGCGCCCTCGTCGTGGCGCGGCCGTCGTGGCGCCGCCGCCGTAACGCGGCGCCTGCTGTCGTAGCGCGGGTTTCCAAACCTGCTCCTTGAAGCCTGCCCTACCCAGCGTAAAAAAGGGGCGGCCAAGGCGGGAATCAGGTCCAAATGTCTCTTCGTTGGACATCTTCGTTGGCCTGTACCCTCTCCCAAAAAGCGACTTAAGAGCAGGTTTGGAAACCTTATAGGATGCTGGCAAGATCGGCGTAGTCCTGTAACGAAGCTGGTCTTGGCCAGTGGTTCGGGGAGGCGCGTCCTGCAGGACGCACTTCCCCTGTCCGCCGAGAGTCTGATTGGAAACCACGAACCCTGGAGTTCGCAACGCAGCAACA
>JAIRPL010000047.1 GCA_031256995.1 Puniceicoccales bacterium | reverse complement strand
TTGTCGACCCCGTTTTTTGATTCCACGCACGCGTCTTTTCAAAATCCATTTTCGCGGCGTTTTCGCGCCACGTTTCACGGACGTTTTTTCCGTCATTTTCCCGGAGTGGATCCACGCGTGTCCACCCATGCCCAGACGCGTCTCTTCTCGCGAACTTTCCGTGTTCTTCATGAGAGTGCCGGCAAAGCGTTTGTCCATGGCGACGTTCACCGGAAAATCCACGACGGATTGCCGCGCGTCCCGGTTTCGCAAATCCCCGCCGTTTTGTCCGAATTGGAGCTTGTTTTTGAATCCCTGTTTTCCGCCGCGGAGGAAGACTTTCGAGATGCCTCGCAGAATGGCGAAAAAACCGCCGATTCCAGACATTCATTTTCCAACGCAAATGATGGCGTTGGAAGGGGCGCGGTTTCTGGTTCGGCCCCGCGAAATTCTTCCGCATCAAGGACGGCATCCTCGCCGGTTCGCGGAACATCCGCGCCGTCCGGTTCCGCTGCGGATTTTTCCAGTTCTCATCCCGCGAAAGGCACGGCTGTTTCTTCCGCGTTTTCCGCCGGGCGACGCGAGATGGCGGAATCCTATTTTTCGCACTACCGTTTTCTATGCGAACGCCATCCCGCCTACAAAAAAACCGCGTTGCGCTTCCTCGAGAAACTCAAACAACGCGCCCCCGTTTTCCAAACCCTCCACCCCGCCTGGTCCGCGCAAATCTCCTCCATCCCCGATTTCCCCAAATCCTCGCCCTCCCGCCCTCCGCGTCCCAAGAATTCCCGTTGACGTTTCGCGTCTTGCGCTTGCGCGGCATTGGGCTTTCCACCTCTTGACGCGGCATGGGGTTCATGCATGCGCAACAAAATCAGGCTCGGAGACTTGGATCCCGTTGGCGCCGCTTTTTTTGATCACACCTTCCGGTTTTCTTGGAGCGCGGCGGGCATGTCCGCGCCTTGCAGCATGCAGGACAGCCCCTATTTCTTTGTCGTTGCTGGCGGTTTGTCGACTTGAACGAGGGTGATTTCAGAGGGATTGGGGGAGCCGAGGGCGATGGCGGGTGTGATCTCTTTTTGGGGGAGGGAGTTGGCTTTGGTGAACATTGATGGGGCGGGGGTGATGGGGGGGAACTTGTTGTACTCGCGGGCTTTGTTGATGCGTTGGAGCATCAGGGCGTCGAGAATGACCGGGTTGGCGCTGAGCCAGAGGCGTTTTTCGCTGGCGGTGTAGTTGGAGTTGAAGACAGGGCCTCCAGTGTATTGCCATTTTTCAAGCGAGAGGACGTGGAGCACGAGAGTCTCGGGGCGGGAGCCTTCGAGTGTGCGGGCTATTTCGATGGCCGCCTCGGGGGTGGCGATCGGGTTTTCGAGGAAACGGCGCTGGTTGCTGACATTCCAGATGGTCTCGTTGGCAAGCGCGCAGGAGACGCCGAGCGAGGGGCTGTCCATTGCGACGGGGAGGCTTATCCAGAGGTCCGCATCCTCAAAAAGAGGGGCGGGCAGGCTGCTTCGACGGGCTTTTTCAAGGATTTCGAGATTGCCTGTGTAGTCGCCCTGCTTGGCGGTGATTTCGCGGGACGGAAGGGGGCTTTCGACAGCCCAGCGGGGCGAGTAATATTTTTCGGAGTCGAGGGGGTGGACGGGGAAATCGGCGAGGATTTTCAGGGGAATGCCGGGGGTGAGCACGGGGTATTGTTCACCGACGCAGGGGTAGCCGCATTCGCGGATGCGGCGTTCGGAAAGATCGACGACGAGGATGCCGTCGCTTGGATAACCGCGTTGGAGCAGGGCGCGGATGACCGCGGTGACGAGTGGCTGCGGGGTGAACAGGCCGGCGCCGGCGGCGGTGTTGATCTTGATGACGGCCTTGCGTTTTTTTGCGGGGGCGAGGCTTTTCCCTGTGTGTTGTTCAAAGGCGTTGAATAGCTTTTCGATGGAGTCGCGATAGGCGCGGCTGGAGAAGTTCTCGGGGAGGGCCTCGAACAGCCATGAGCGCTCGGCGGCGGGCATGGGGGAGGTGGATTTCTGGGGCGTTGCCGGATCCTCAGGGCGTGGCAATGGGGAGAGGGCAGGGGCGGCGCCGGTCGTGGTGGCGTCCTGGGCCTCGAGGGAAGGTGTGGCGGCGAGAATGGCCGCGAGGGCTGCGGCGAGGCAGGCTTTGATGGGACCGTGGGCGGATGTGTTTTGAGCCATGTTGGAGAGTGGAGCGGCGGGGGGTTGCGGCGATTATTTTGGGTTTTGTCTGCGGATGTCTATTTCCAGCTTTTTTTCCAGAGGGAGATGGCTTTCCCGAGCTTGTCCTCAACGACGGCGTCAAGTTTTGCGCCTTTGGCGATTTCCTGGAGGAGCGGTTCCTGGGTGTTTTGCAGGAACTCCGCGAGGGCGGCGGCGGCGGCCCGCACGCGCGGGACCTCGATTTCGCCGAACACGCCGTTTTGCATGGCCCAAATGAGGGCGACCTGGACCTCGACGGCGCACGGCGCCCCGGCGGGTTGTTTGAAGAGTTCCACGAAGCGGTCGCCCTTGTCGAGAATGGCGCGCGTTTGCGCGTCGAGGTCGGAGCCGAACTGTGCGAAGGCGGCGAGTTCCCGGTATTGCGCCAGCTCCCCTTTCACCTTTCCCGCCACCTGTTTGAGCGGCTTGATCTGCGCGGCCGAGCCGACGCGCGAGACGGAGATGCCGACCGAGATGGCGGGGCGGACGCCCTGGTTGAAAAGGTCGGTCTGAAGAAAAATTTGTCCGTCGGTGATGGAGATGACGTTTGTGGGGATGTAGGCCGAAACGTCGCCCGCCTGCGTCTCGATGATGGGGAGGGCGGTGAGCGAGCCTTTGCCTTCCAGGCGCGCGGCGCGTTCGAGCAGGCGGCTGTGCAGGTAAAAGACGTCGCCGGGGTAGGCTTCGCGGCTTGGCGGGCGTTTCAGGATCAGGGAAATCTGACGATAGGCGACGGCGTGTTTTGACAGGTCGTCATAGATGACGAGGGCATCGTGGCCGTTTTCCATGAACCATTCGCCAATGGCGGCGCCTGCGAATGGGGCGATGTATTGGTTGCAGGCATTGTCCGCGGCGGGCGCGGCGACGATGACGCAATATTCCAGCGCCCCGGATTTTTCGAGTGTGTTGATGGTCCGGGCGATGGAGGATTGTTTCTGGCCGATGGCGACGTAGATGCCGTAAACGGGGCGGAAAGCGGGGTCTCCTGATGCGAGGCCGGCGCGGTTGACGCGTGCCTGGTTGATCAGGGTGTCCATGGCGATCGTGGTTTTGCCTGTGGCCCTGTCGCCGATGATAAGCTCGCGCTGGCCGCGTCCGATGGGGATCATGGCGTCGATGGCCATGATGCCTGTCTGCAGCGGCTGGTCCACGCTCTTGCGGGAGATGATGCCCGGCGCGATGCGTTCAACCGGCACGGTGGTGTCGGTTTTCACCGGGCCTTTGCCGTCCAATGGCGCCCCCAAGGCGTCCACCACGCGTCCCAGCAGCCCCATTCCGGCTGGCACGGAGAGCAGGCGCCCGGTGGCCCGCGCCTCCATGCCTTCCTTGAGATTGGATGTGTCCCCCATGAGGACGACGCCGACGGTTTCCTCGTTCAGGTTTAGCGCGATTCCATAAAGCCCTCCTGGAAACGCTATCATTTCGTTCATTTTTGCCCTGGAAAGTCCGTCAACGGACGCGACACCGTCGGAGAGGGAGATAATGGTACCGACATTGGTCTTGGTGGCGCGCGTGTCGAGTTGTTCGATCGCTGCCTGGATTTCTTCGAGCACGTTCATTTCGCGCTGAAAAATGGCGCTCCCCGGTGAAAAGGAAACCGGAAAATCCTGCGGCGCGCGGGGAGGAGGCTGACGCGCAGGGCTGTCTGGCGGGCGCCGGCGGCGCGAGCCGGTCCTGAAGATGGGGTGGTCTCGCCGCCGTCGTGGCGCGGGTTCAGCGCATGGACTCCGAGAGGGCGCGGACTTGGGCGGCGAGGAATTCCAGGGAGCCTTCGTTGAAAATGGCGTGGGTGGCGTGGCGCACTTTTTCCTCCAGGGGCAGTTGCGCGGTCAGGCGGGCGCGGCATTCCGCTTCCGAGAAACCGCGCGCGGCCAGGCGGGCGAGTTGTGTGCCGGCGGTGCAGTGCACACAGAGCACGGTGGCAAATTCCGTCTCCAGGCCGGTTTCAAACAACAGGGGGATTTCCACCATCCACCGGCGTTCCGGCCCGGCGGCGATTTGCGCGCGCCACAGGGTGTTTATGCGCGGGTGGGTGATGCTTTCCAAGGTTTTGCGCGCTGTCGCATCTTCGAACACGATCCTTCCCAATGCACGGCGGTTGATGGTGTTTGCTGGCGTGAGGATCTTTTCCCCAAAGGCGTCGCGCACGAGGGCGATGGTTTCCGGTGTCCCCAAGACCTCATGTGCCAAGGCGTCCGCCGAGATTGTCCCCCAGGACAGGCGGGAGAATTCAGACATGGCGGCGGATTTTCCGCAGGCGATGCCGCCGGTGAGTGCGATTTGCATGGGGGCGGGCGGGGGCGGGCTTGCTGGTGTGGCGCGATGTCGCTGACGGGACGGTCAAAGCGCCGGGGCGACGCCGATTTTGATCAAATGGAGGTAAAGTTCGCGACTAACCCAGGCATCGGTTGCCGCGTAGGTGATTTGCTGTTGGGAGAGGTACGGGTTGGCCCAGTTCGTCACCTGCGCCCCCTTGGAGATGCGGAAGCCCAGATAATGGGCGGCGAGGGCGCGCAGGCCGGTGTTTTCGACCCCGTCCTTGCGGGAATAATCGCTGATTTCCACAAAACCGCCGTCCTTGAATGGCGCCCGTTCCTGCAGCCCGCGCACGTCATCGCGCACGGCCACGCCGACCTTCAGGATTTTCTCGGAGCGCAACAACGGGAAAAGCTGGGGCAGCCCCCCGCAGGCATCAAGGCGGAAGAGGTATGCGGCGTCTTTTCCGCAAAGTTGGAGCAGGGAGGGCAGATAGGAGGTTCCCTTGCGGAAGGAGGGCCGGCTTTCGGTGTCAAAGCCCAGCACCTTTTCCTTGAGCAATTTCGCCACCGCCTTTTTGGCGGCATCCGGCTCTTCCACCAGGATGATCGGCCCCTCATATTGTCCGAGGGGGAGGGCGGAAATGGCTTCCTTGGGGATGAGTATCCCAAGGCGGCCCTGCTTGTTTTCTGTCTTTCTGGAAGTGCCGGCATCGGCGTCCCCGTTTTTGGCATCCACCGCGGGCGCCTCCAGTTCACTGGTTTTACTGTGCATTACTGTGCCCTGCAGAATCACCAAGCCCGCTTCAGTGCAAGGCAAAACGCGGCCGCAGGTTTGGCTTGCGTCGGCGTCCCGGCGTTGTTGCATGGCGTTGTTCCGGGCGGTTGTGCGCCCGTGGTTCGTTTCTTTTTCCTTTGTTTTTGCCTGTCCGCCATGCCTGCTCCGTCCGTCTTTTGTGAAAACGCCGACATTGGCTACCCTGGATGTGTCGTGTTGCACGCGGTTTCTTTTTCTGCGCCGGCTGGCGCGCTTGTGGCTGTCGCAGGCGGGAATGGCTCCGGGAAAAGCACTTTCCTGCGCACACTTTGCGGGTTGCTGGCCCCGCTTGCCGGAAAGCTGGGTTTTGATTGCGGGGAAAATGGCGTGCGCCGGCCGAGAATCGGGTTTGTGAGCCAGAAGGAAATGCTCGATGACCTGTATTTGTTCACCGGGCGCGAGGTTGTCCTTGCCGGGGCGAGGGCGGCACTGGCGCCCGGGGTTCCCTTGGCGCGCGTGATCAGGGCGCGGGCGGAGGCCGCGCTGGCGCAGACAGGTGCGGAGCCGTTTGCCGGGCGTCTTTTCTCGGAGCTTTCCGGCGGGCAGCGCCAGCGTGTTTTGCTTGCCCGTGCCCTTGCGTTGGAGCCGGATGTGCTTGTGCTGGATGAGCCGGTTTCCGGGGTCGATGCGGATGCGTTGGAGGCGGTGACGGTTGCGTTGAAAGCGGTCCACGAGAGTGGCTTGGCCACCATCTTTTTGGCCACGCACGATCCGGCGCTGGTCGCGCGTTTGGCCTCGCATCGCCTCCATCTCGCGGATGGGGTCGCGGCGCTGGCGTCGCTTTCGCAAAGTTCGGACAAGATGCCTTGATTGCAGGAATTCCGCTTCTTTTTCCTTTCAAACATGCTGTTTACGATCCTTATCGAGCTGTTTTCCCCTGATTTTCTGCTGAGGAATGCTCTTTATGCCACCTTGTTGCTTGCGGCGGTTGCGCCGCTTGCCGGGTGTTTTCTTCTTATGCGTCGGGCCGCGTTTTTGGGCGTGGCGCTACCGCAAGTCTCGGCGGCCGGCTTGTGTGGCGGCTGGTTGCTGCTGGAGTTCAACGGGGTTTGCTCCACCACGGCGGCGGCTTCCGGGCAGGCGGGGTTGGTCAATAGCGCGTGGTGTCTGCTTGCGGCGTTTGGGGCGGCGCTTGCGGCCCTGCTTGCGCTGGCGTGGCTGGAGCGGGGTGGCGGCTCTCCGGATGCCCGGCATGGCGCCCTTTATGTGCTGGCAGGGGCGGGAACTGTGCTGCTGCTTGTCTACCACCCCCACGCCGACAGCATTTATCAGGGAATTTTTCGTGGGGAGGTCGTGTCCGTGGGGCGGGGGGATTTGCAACTTTCCGCCATTTCACTGCTTCCGGCGGGGGGCTTGCTTCTATTTTTCCGGCATGAATTTCTTTGGGCGGGTGCCGATTTTTCGTTTTGGGCGGTTTCCGGGCGCAATGCGATGTTTTGGAACGCCGCATTGCTGATGCTGATAGGGGTGGTGGTCAGCACTGGCGTTTTTGTGGCAGGCCCCATGGTTTGCCTTGGGGTTGTCCTGTTGCCCGCGTTTGCCGCGCACATTCTTGCGCGCCGCATGTGGCACTTTTTCCTGCTTGCGTCCACGTTTGGGGTTGTTGGTGGGCTGGCCGGGTTTGCCTTTGCCTACGCCAGGGACTGGCCCGCCGGTTCCTCCGTGGTTGCGGCGGATGGCCTGCTGCTTGTTTTCGCCGCCTTTGCCAGGGCTGTCTTGCGTTGGTTCGTGCCGGCTGGCCGGGTGCGCGGGTAGGGGCGGCGTTCATGGATCTGCCTCGCTGCGCGCCCCGGCTGGCGATCTTGGGCAAATACAAAAAAGCGGAGGCATTCAGCGCTCCGCTTTTTGTTTTTCTGTGGGGAAGGTTTGCTTCCTTTATTCTGGATTTTCCGGACTCTTCGAGGCGATTTTTGCGCGTTCCTCACTCTCGATTTTCTCGCGAATTTTTGCGCGCTCCTCCTCTTCGATTTTTTTGCGACGAATCTCGTCCTGCTTTTCTTTTTCCTTCTTGCGCTCCTCCTCGTCCATCGCGGTGCGCACCTCGTCCTCGATCTCATCGCTCGCCCTCTTGAACTCACGGCGTGCCTTGCCGAGGCCGCGCGCGAGTTCCGGAAGCTTGCTGCCGCCAAAAAGGAGCACCACCACCAGCACAATAAGGACTATTGTGCCGGGGTTCATATCCGTGATGAATGCGAATGTCGCCGGTGTGCTCATGCTGGTTTTTTCTCCTCGGATTTGGCGGAAGGCCCTTCCGCCGGCTGCTTGTTTTTCGGGGTGAGCGAAAAATCGTCCTCGGTGAAGACAATCTTGGTTTGTTTTTGCACGGCCTCGTTGATGCGGAAGATGGGCGCTTCGCTTTCAAAGGCATGGGCGCCGTCGCAGTTCAGCTTGGCGCGCCCGTTGATGGCATTGAAGAAGTTTTCAATGTGGAACTGGTGGATGCGTTTTTGGCCGAGGCGCGAGGTGAGGTCGTAGGCGTCCGGAGCCGCGGAGGCCCGGGCGTCCGCGATGCCGTCGGTTTTCTTTGCGACCTTGGGTGCTTCCTCCTTGGTCAGCGCGCCTTTTCTCACGAGTTCTGCGAAGAGTTCTTTCCCCTCGGCCTCGGGATAGGCTTTGATGTTGGAGGCGTTTTCCGAGATTTTGAGCGATCCGCGGTCGCCCATGAAATTCTCAAAATAACCGCCGCCGCTGCTGCTGGTCGTGAGCACCTGATAATAGGCGCGGGCGACCTCGCCGACATTGCGCCCGGGGATGTGGTCATAATCGAAGATGCACATCACGTTGTCGTACCACTCACGCGGCTTGTAGTTGCGGCGCGCGACGGAGTAGTAGTCGTTCCCGCCGGCGGCGATGACAGAACGGGGGCGCCCGAGCACCCAGTTGAAGATGTCAATCTGGTGGGCGCCGAGGTCGGAGATCGGACCGTTGGAATAGGCTTTGAACCAGCGCCAGTTGAAGAACTGGTGGGCATCCTCAAATTCCGTTCTGGCAAGGATATCCTTGGTGATTTGCTTTCTGACCGAAGGGGCGACCTTGATGTCCTGGCTCATGCTGACGGAGCGGTTCCATTGGCCGGTCGCGTTGGTGATGTCGCCAAGGAAGTTGAATTTCCCAAGGAGCACGTTCATGAAGAAACGGTAATTGGGATTGGAGCGGCGTTGGTGGCCAATCTGGAGGAGCTTCCCTGTTTTCTGGGAGGTGAGCACCATCTGGCGACCCTCGTCCGCCGTGCGCGCCATCATTTTTTCGCAATAGACGTGCTTTCCGGCCTCAAGGGCGGCGATGGTGTTGCGCGCGTGCCAGTGGTCGGGCGTGGCGACAAACACCGCGTCAATGTCCTTGGCTTGGGAAAGCATCTCCTCGATGGAGTAGTAGGCTTTCACGTCCTGATGGCCGTTGGCTTGCTCGCGACGGGAGGTGCTGACCGCGCGCTGCCTGTAGACGTCACAGACGGCCTTGAGGGTGAATGGGATCTTCTTCTCCTTGTAGATCTCCTCAAGGGAGGACAGGAGGACGGACCCTTGGGCGCCGACGCCGACGATGCCGATGTTGATCGGGTTGCCGGAGGCGCGGTTGGAGGGGACGTTGGCGTTTTGTGCGTTAAGGCTTCGCGGAGCGAGGGCAAGACCCGCGCCCGTCAAGGCCGAGGCGAGGAGGAAGCGGCGGCGCGAGAGGTTTGTCCCCTCGGGGCCTGCTTGGACGGTTGTGGTGTTTTCCATCGTGTATTCTGCGTTGTTGACGGTTGCGGGTAGGTTTCGCGGAGGCCGGGGGGCTTAGAACTTTTTCAGAACCGCGAGCTTGTTGTGTTTCGCCAGAAGGAGGGCGACGACCACGAGGAGGATGTGCACACCAAGCATGGTGATGCCCGCGCTGGAGCCGGGTTCCTGCGTGATGGCGATGAAGCCGAGGGTGAGGCCGCTGTAAAGGAGGCCCTGGATGAAGAGGGAGATGCGCGTGCCGATGCCGAGGAGGAGCGTCACACCGAGGGCGACGAGCACGTAGCCAAGGGTGTTTTCAAAGATGTTGAGCGCCCAGGGCGGCATGTACCAGATATCCGCGTTTTTGAACGCGGCGAGCGTCCAGGAGCCGTCCTGGGGAAGGCCGTGGTGGACAAGCTGGGTCTTGACCGCGTCCCCGGCGGCGCCGGCGGCCTGCGCGGCACCCGCCGCGGCGTTTGCGGCGGCGGAGCCATATTCCTCGCCGGCGGCCCCTGTCGCGACCTGGGCGACTTCCTCGCGGTGGAACTTTGTCAGCCCTGTGAAGAAGGCGCGAAAGCCGAGCCAAAGGCGGAGCACCCAGAAGGCGGCGGTTTTTCCACCGGGGCAGAGGGAGCAGCACTTGTCGCCGCCATCCTGACAACCGCAGCCGCAGCTGCTGGGGCAACCACAGTTGCCGTCGCGGGAGCAGGAGCAGGAGTCGGCGTCGTTGGCGCCGACATTGTTGGTATCATTGGATTTTTTTTCGCTCATGGTATTGGGAAAAGCTTTTGGTATGTGTGGCGTTCAGGGTTGGAAGCCCCGCTGAAACACGGGGCTGGAGGGAATGTTCCAAGCACGAAAAGTCAAATGGCAAAGGGGGCGGGGAAGGGAATTCCGGGTGTTCGTCGAAGTGCCGGCGTGTGCTGGGCATCCGTGGCGCCGCCGCCTTTTGCGGCGTCCGGTCTCGACTGCCGCCGCTCCGCCGCGGCGCGTGATTTCCTTTCCATTGCGAATGACCGGGGAACGAGGCATTCTGCCGTGGATGGAGTTTCTTGGAAAAAAAGTCGCCGGCGCGGTGTTTGACATGGACGGGTTGTTGCTTGACACCGAACGGATCAGCCTGAGGGCATGGCAGGCGGGTGCCGCCGCCGTTGGGGTGGAAATGCCTGATTCGATGTTTTTGGACATGATCGGCCGCCGCCACGAGGATTGCCGTGCCGTGCTCGTGCGTCACGCCGGGCGCGCGCTTGACCTTGAGGCCATCTCGCGCGCGATGTACGCGGACTATGAACGGCGGCTGACCACGGGTGTGCCAGTGATGGCTGGCGCGCGCGAACTGTTGTCAAAACTCCACGCGTCCGGGTTGCCCCTGGGGGTGGCCACCTCGACGCGGACCGAGCTTGCCCGCCGAAAGCTCGCCAAGGCGGGGCTGCTTGATTTTTTCCGGAGTGTCACCGGGGGGGATGGCGTGGCGCGCGGGAAGCCTGCGCCTGACATTTATCTTGCTGCGGCGGAAGCGCTTGGCGTTCCATCGCATGAGTGCGCGGCCTTTGAGGATTCGCCGCCCGGCGCGCTCTCTGCTGTTGCCGCCGGGATGCGGGTCGCGCTTGTGCCGGACATGGTGCGGCCTGCGCCGGAGGTTGTTATGGCGGTGTCCGTCGTGTTGCCGTCGCTGGTGGACGCGTTGGGTCTGTTTTCGGAGCTTTGACCTGATGGGCGGGGCGGCGCTTCCTGCCTTTGGCGCAGGTGGTGGGGCGCCGTTGTTCCGTGGCGCATCGTTGTCCGCTCCCGGTTCCCGGTCTGTCAGGCGTTTCCGCTTTACCTTGTTGGGCGGCTGGTTTTGGTGCCTGCCCATGAAAAGCACGCCCGACCGGTTCGCCGGTGCCTTTGCCGTTTTTTTCGCGGCCATCTTTCCGTTTATCTGCGGCAACACGGTCCGTTTGTGCCACGGTTTTCTTGTCGATATCATCGCGCAACGCCGCACGGAGGCCGGGGTGGTTGCCTCGCGCGAGCTGCCGGCTCTGCCGGGGATCGCGCTAAACCATTTGCAGGAACTTTTCTGGGGACTTTTCGTGGTTACGTTTGTGTTCGTGTTGCTTGCGGTGCTTCAGTGCCGCGTCGCGGATGCCGCGGTCAGGCTTTCCCGGCAGTTTGTCATCGCCTTTGCAAGCGCGTTGGTCGGGCTGGCATTTCTGGTGTTTTACCTGCTCGCCTGCATTCATGCCGCTCCCGTTCCCGCGTTTTGAGTTGTCCCCGATTTTGTGTTTTTTCGCCGCGAGATGTTGTCAAAGCCGCAATGCCTCCCCATCCGACGACTGTAATCCGCCATGCCCGCGAGCATCTGGCCAAGTGCAGCCTGACTCCCTTGCATGGACGCCCCGAGATCACCTTTTTGCGGGCGCGTGGTGATTTTCGTTTCGATGCCACGGGCTTTGTCCTTCTGATGGTTGACGCGCCGGTGCTTGCGCGTTCGGACGCCGGGCACCCGTTGTTGTTGCTTGATGGCACTTGGCGGCATCTGCCGGCGTTGTTGCGGCGCTTGGATGGCACGCCGATCCCGAGGAGTCTGCCGCGCGAAATCCGGACCGCCTATCCGCGTTCCAGCAAAATTTACGAGGATCCCCGCGCCGGACTGGCCTCGGTGGAGGCGTTATATCTTGCCCGTCGCATTCTCGGGGATGATGACCCGGAGCTTCTTTCGGCCTACCATTGGCGGGAGGAATTTCTGGCGCAACCTGCGTTGCGGGCGATTTCCTGACCATTTTTCCTCTTTTGTTTGGGCATTTTTCTTCCTCTCGCTCCGGCTCTCCCGCGTCCCGTCGCGGTTGAAGGCCGCGCGGAGCGTATTGTGGTAGAAACCGGAGAACTTGTCCTCGAAGATGTCGGCTTGGGAGAAAGCCTCGGCCTTCCGGCCCAAACCCGAAAGCGCGACAATCTCCTTGTGGAAGCGCTTAAAGTCCGAAGGCGCCATCGAACGTTCAACGCGGGGAAAGGTGGGGGAATAAACGTCCGCCGAGAAGACCTTGTTTCCAGGCTGCTGCGGATCGGCAAGCGAGGAATCCCCAAGAAGCGTGATGTCGCCAAAGCCGGTGTGAGGGTTCCGAACGTCCGTGATCGCAAGCGAGGGGACAGCAAGCCCGCCAAGGCGGGCGGCCGAAAAGAGCTTCGAGGCGCTCAAGTTGTGCAAGACCGCAAGGTAACGATCATCAGGGGGAAGATCACGCGGGGCACGGGACCTCCGGCCAACAGGCCGCGAGAAACGGATGTCAGGGTTCTGCGCGTCAAACGAGCCGTTGGAAACCACAGGCTCCCCGTTCTCATCCAGGACATTCAGGAATTTTTCAGGGTTGACCGACTCCGCCATCTCGCGCAGCTTGCGTCGCGTTGAAGCCGGAAGAGGATTGTTGGGCTGGCCGTCATGGTCAGACGACGCCTGGTCAGCCGGGGTTCCGGCCACCGGCTCCAACACCTTCATCGCCTCGACGGAATAAATCCGGTTTCCGGTGTCTCCAGAATACTCTTGGACCGTAACCTTCGCCACAAGCGCCTTCCCATCGAAGACGAAAGGCGCGAAAACTTTGTGGGAGGTTTTTACCTCGCCCTTGCTTCCAGGCTCGGAAAACAACACCTCCCCGCGCTCAAACAGATCAATGATGTTGGCCGCCGCGTGCAAATGGGCCGGAAGCGAGACAGATTTCGCGCGCGCCTTCCCGGAAAGGAGCTTGTTGATGGAGTTCTTCGACAGGCTGCCATGCAACCCGCTGGAACGATTCGTGAAAACACGCCCGGAAAGCGAAGTGAGAACCCCTCGGACATCATCAAAACTCCGGGCCGAGTTCGGCAACGGCGCCGCCGCCTCCCAGTCCCCAAACCACGCCTTGAAAGCCGGAGTCCGGACTTGGAGCCACTGCCGGAACGACAACTTCGACGGCTTGCCGTTGGGAGCCTTCAGCCACGTGTCCTTGCGCGTGCCATCCGCGTTTGTGTGCAGGGCCTCAACAGCGGCAAGTTCAGCCTTGTAATCGCGGGCGGAAATCGGCTGCGAGAAACGCAAGTCCAGATCCTCGGCCGCACGAAGGGTTTGCGCCTGGCGGTCCTCATTGTTGCCAAGCTTATACTTGAAGATTTCGATACCGTTATCTTCCAAGAGCGAGATAACCTCTCCAGACGAACCCTCGGGAACCACGGCAGCCATGAACTCATCCAGCATGACCGCGCGCTGGGGCTTGCCCTCAAAGTAACGGACTGGCGACTCGCGAACCTTCTGAAGAAACGAGTCCACCAAAGCCACATCCTCGGGAGAAACCGATTTGAAAAACTTAAACGCTTCAGGGTCCCCTTTGGCGTGATTGAAAACAACTTCTTCAAAATCGATAGGAAACGGAAGGTCTACCAGTTCCAAACCTTTGAAATGAGCCTCAAGATCCCTAAAGGATTTTTTCAAGTCCTCATCACTATCGTAGCTCTCTAATGCCCCAACAACCCTTCCACGGTCGGCCTTGACTTCAGAAAACGTGTTAAACTCCTTCGAGACAGCAGCCCTGAGGTGCCCGAAAGAGTGACCGGAGAGAAAATTTTTACCTTTTCCGACAAAAAAATGAAGCAGGTTTTTAAGGGTTAACGGGACCATCACATGCTCACCGAGGAGGCCATTCTTATAATAAATCGCATCGTAAGGATGATACTTTTTTATCTTATTCTGCAGCCAAGCCACCATACCTTCCTCGGAAGGCTCCGACGGATTCGCATCGCGGAGGTACGCATTGTAAATCACGCTCCCAGAATCCTCGAATTCTCCCTCCGGCTCATTGAGGACGTTGTACTTCAGATCGCGATGGACCGGACCGGCATCCTCGCCCAACTCGGAAAGATTGAGCAAGTCTTCGTAAAGTTGTCCAAAATCCTCATCGGACATATCGCGTTTAACCGGAGGATACTTGGACGTATAAGCATCGTCCGAGAAGATCCTGTTGCCAAGCTTCTCAGGATCGGCCATCGAGGGATCCCCAACGAGCGTGATCTCTCCAAAGCTGGAGAAGGGGTTCCGAACGTCCGTGATCGCAAGCGAGGGGACCGCAAGACCGCCAAGACGGGCCGAGGCCAAAAGGTTGTCCGCGCTCAGGTTGTGCAGAACCGCAAGGTAGCGGTTGTCCTCGTCCGCTTCCTCTTCCCCGGCCTCTTCCTCAACAGGCCGAGAGAAACGGATGTCGGGGTTCTCCGCGTCGAACGCCCCGGAGTTGTCCGTGGCGGACTTGATCTGGTTCGAATCGGGAACGCCAAAAGTCTTATTGCCCTGCTCGGATGCCGTTATTGAGTCGTATCCCTGCCGCCTCAACACATCCCTTGTCCGACGCGTCCTGTAGTATTCGTACAACGGCTTTTTCTCGCTCAACTCTTTACGGTCATTCTCCTCGCTCTCCGCTTTTTTTTCAAAAAAGTCCCGCTTGTAGCTGTCATAGTCGTCGTAAACAATCTGAACCGTCGAATCAGCGGCAAACTCTTCGGGCGTCATCAACTCCTTCTGCGCAATCCGCTGTAAAAAACTTGTAAAGTCATTGACCGGCGTCGACTTCTGCGCCAGCAGCGGGACAAAATTTCCAATGTCAATGCCCAGCAACTCCGCCGCCTCAGCGGCCGTGACCTCCCTTTCTGCCTCCCCATGCACGGCGCGCGGATTTCTCGCGTTCAAAAACGCAGCGTAGATTTGCGGACTGTCACCCGGACGCGCTTTCCGCGCCTCATATATCTGACCATCCGCCCCGGTGTAGGCATTCGCGTAATCGCGGGTGCTTGAAAACCAGTTGAACGCAGGCTGAAAATTGTGAGCCTCCGCACCGCGCAGACCGTGAATGTTCAACCCTGCCCGGGCGTTCTCATCCACCATATCCGCGTTTGTCAAAAACACAGAATGCCCGCCCTTCCGCGTCCCGTGGTAAACAACCAGCGGCTCCCCGTTCTCATCCAAGGCCTTCGAGGCATTCGCAGGGTCAAATTCCCAGTCCCCAAACCACGCCTTGAAGGACGGAGTGCGGACCTCCAGCCACTGCCGCTGTGTCAGGTTCGTCGGCTTGCCGTTGGGGGCCTTCATCCACGTCGCCTTACGGGTGCCGTCCGCGTTCGTGTGCAGGGCCTCAACAGCCGCAAGTTCAGCCTCAAATTCAGGACCGGAAACCGGCCGCGAGAAACGGATGTCGGGGTTTTCCTCATCGAACGAGCCACGGTTGGCCACGGCGGACTTGATCTGGTTGGGCGTGAACGTGATCAGGATGTCCGTCAGGGGGCCACCGTCATATGTCCGCTCAAAGATCGCCCCGTCATTGCCTTGATTGAGGGCCTGCGAGAGAAGCGAGGAATAGCTTTCATCGCGAAAGGCTTCCTCCTTGAAGTCGTGACGCAGCGGATTGCGGATGTTCAGGTAAAGGGGCATGTAGCGCTCATCCCGGTGACGCAGATACATCGCATCGCGCCACTCATCCCACGTCATCCCATCCTTGTACGGCTCAGGGCCCATCCGCGCGGCGGCCTGCTCGCGGACAAGGATTGTCGCCATCTTTTTGGCATAGGCGATAGGACCAAAAGACGGAACGCCATCAGGCGAAAGCGCGCCGTCATGGGCGGGATCCCCGGAAAACCAATCGTGGTACTGCGAGGCCTCTGCCGCGCTCAACTGCGAATGATACTTGTCAAAAAAGCGCCCTTCGGCCTCTTCGCGCGTGATCTCCCCATCCTCGATAGCCTTGCGATAACCCTGCGCGGAGTTGTGGAACTTCGACGCGCGACGATAGGCCTCATATATCACGGAACGCATCTCTTCGCCGTACTTCGCCTCGCCGGCCGCCTCGCGGGCAGTCCGGTACTGCGCTTCCTCCGACCATTGCTTCCCAACGAGGCCCTTGCGGATGTTGCCCGGATCACTGTTGTAAGCCGAGGCCGTGTCGCGGTCCCCGGCAAAGAAGAAACCCTTCCGGGCGGAGTCCGCACCAGTGTTGGAACCAAGCTTGGCGTGGGAAAACTTCCGGATCAACGCCGAGGCTCCGTGGAAGACAACGCGAGGCTCCCCGTTCTCATCCAAGGCCTTCGAGGCATTCGCAGGGTCAAATTCCCAGTCCCCAAACCACGCCTTGAAGGACGGAGTGCGGACCTCCAGCCACTGCCGCTGTGTCAGCTTCGTCGGCTTGCCGTTGGGGGCCTTCATCCATGTGTCCTTGCGGGTCCCGTCCGCGTTCGTGTGCCGGGCCTCAACGGCGGCAAGTTCAGCCTCGTACGCACGGACACGGAAGGGCCGCGAGAAACGCAAGTTCAGGTCATCGGCCGCACGAAGGGTTTGCGCCTGGCGCTCATTGCCCGTCTCGTACTCAAAGACGTCGATCCCGTTCTCGCGCAAAAGCGAGAAAACAGCCTTCGAAGACCATTGGGGAACCACGGCCGCCTTGAACTCATCCAGACGGACCGCGCGCTGGGGCTTGCCCTCAAAGTAAGCGACAGGCAGCGAACGAAAATGCGAGATAAACGTGTCCAAGCGGGACTTCATCTCGGGCGTAAGCTCGACAAGGGAGGAAAACGCATCGGAATTGCCTCCAGCATAATCGACAAGGGCTTTGTAAAAGTTATCGTAAAAGGAGGTCTCCCGATCCCCAAAAAGATCGAGGATGTCGCTTAGCTCTTGTTTGAGTTCGCTATCGGCCACGACCGCCTCCGTCTGGTTGGTAACCTTTTCGCGGTCGGCCTTCAACTCATCAAGCCTGCCGAACTCCTTCGCGGCAAAAGCCTTGAAGCCATTGAACCGGAAACCTTCCGTCTTCCCCCCATAGCGAATCCCACGGGTGAGATGGCGAACCACGTTTTCAAGGTTGTACGGGACAATGCGGGGGGAACCGTCAGGGTTGACCCCGTCCTCGATCCCTTGCCAGAGGTTGTGCTTGGAAAGCTTCCCGTTGAGCCAACCCAGCATGTCATGCTTGGAAGGCTCCGGGGGCTTGGCCTCGCGAAGATAGGCCCGCGAAAGCATGCCGTCAAAAGTCAGATAGGGCCTGGGAATCGAATCGTCATTGGCATCTTTATCAAACTCAAGGAAGACCGGGGCAAAAGTCGGATCTTTCCCAAGAGAACTCTCCAAGGAAGGGGACTTCTCGCCCCACCCAGAAAGCGAAACAACCTCATCATAAAAGCGGGAAATATCCTCGCGGGACCCCTGGACAACGGCAGGCGGATGCGTGGGGGTCCAAGCGTCCGCCGAGAAGACCTTGTTGCCAGGCTGCTGCGGATCGGCAAGCGAGGAGTCCCCAATGAGCGTGATCTCGCCGTAAATGCCGTAAAGGTTCCGAACGTCCGTGATCGCAAGCGAGGGGACAGCAAGCCCGCCAAGACGGGCCGAGGCAAAAAGGTTGTCCTCACTCAGATTGTGCAGAACCGCAAGGTAACGATCATCCTCGCCCTCGAAGGGACGCGAGAAACGCAGGTCAGAGGGAGCCGAATCAGACAAGCCGGTGGCGTCCGGGGAAGTGGCGTCCGTGGCGGACTTGATCTGCCGGGGATCAAAAACAACCGCCTCTTCAAGCAAGTCCCCGTTGTAGTAAACCCCGTCCTTCCCCTCATCCCGAAGACCAAGGGAAAACTCACGGATGGCCTCGAAATCGCCCTCACCCGCAAGCCGACGGTTCTCCGAAAGGGTGGCATAATGGGGCGAACGGACGTTCAGGAAGACAGGATAACGATCAGGCCCGTAGCCAGCCCCAAGACCATCAAGCTCGCTGGCTTCCCCGTAAAAATAAAACCCGGTGCCAAGCCAGCCGGAATCCGCAGAAATGCCGGAACGGGGACCGTCAAAAACACCGCCAATGTCAAAAATGGAGATCTGCCGGCGCGGGCGATGGTAAAACACCTTCGGCTCAAAATTGTCATCCACAAACTTCGAGACATTTTCAGGGTTGACAGCGCGCACAAAACGCGAGTCACTCGCGACGTCACGAGCGGGAAGGCTTCCGCCGGGTGCCGCTTCGGAGGCATGACTGATCGGGGAACGGCCGCCCCCGGACGATTGCCCTATCCGTTTTAACGACGGATAGGGCTTTTTGCCGCCATTCTCAAAGAAGGATTTGTGGACAACGATCCTATTGCCAGCCTCCTCAATCAGCGAAACCGCCAGAATCCGGTTGCCGGTGAATTTTTTCAGAAAAAGCAGATTGTCGCGCTTCCTCCCCGTTTTCCCATCCATCCTGTCATCGATCAGAACCTCATCGGGACTGTTCAAGACATCCTGGATCGAATCGTAGTAGGAGACCGGAATCTCTGCGTGATGGTTGACCGCATGGTCGATGAAATATCCCATGCCGGAATAGACCCGGTTGTCACTCACCTTCCCCGAAAAATGCCCGGCATACTCTTCCGGAACATAGGCAATCGCCTGCAACTCATTTCCAAAACGGGAAAAAATCTCGACACGCGTCCTGCCTTTCGCCCAGTCGAGGTTTTCTTTCGTCAGCCATGAGTGGACAAGACCTCTCATCGCCTCCATTTCCGCCAGCGACTCCCAGTCCCCAAACCACGCCTTGAAGGACTCCGTGCGGACCTCCAGCCATTGACGATGCGTCAGGTTCGTCGGATTGCCGTTCGGGGCCTTCATCCACGTCGCCTTGCGGGTGCCGTCCGCATTCGTGTGCCGGGCCTCAACAGCCGCAAGTTCAGCCTCAAATTCAGGACCGGAAAAGGGACGCGAAAAACGCAAGTCAGGGCGATCCGAATCAAACGAATCCGCAGGCTCCCCGTTCTCATCCACAACGTTCGGGAAATCCTCAAGCCCGCCCAAAAGACCCGATGCGGTCCGGCCGGGAACATCCGAAACCCCGGATCCCTCGCCAGATGAAACCCCGGTGGAAAAGCCATCCGCCACGGAGCCATTCACGCCAGAGATGTCCGCACCAGAGCCGTTTACGCCAGAGACGCCCGCACCAGAATCGCGCTTCCCGGAAAGCGCCTTCTCGTATTCCACAAGAATCCGGGCCATCCCAGCGTCCAATTCCTCAACCGAACGCAAAACAGAACTGTCCGTCCACGGGGAAAGACTACGACGCAACGCACCGTGCGAATTCGAGACGGTGGCCGCAGGGGGTGTTTTCCACAAAAAGCCCGTTCTCAAAAACGGGGATTCCGTTGACGTAGGTGGCCACGATGCGGGTTTGGAAGGCATGGCCTTCCAGCGGGGACCAGCCGCATTTGTAATGGATGTTTTCGCGGGAGACGATTTGCGGGCTGGCGGGGTCGACGAGCACGAAGTCCGCGTGGCAGCCTTCGTTTAGGTAGCCACGTTCGCGAATTTGAAACAGATCGGCGACGGCGTGGCTGGTTTTTCGGACGATTTGCGGGAGGGTGAGGACGCCTTGTTTCCACAGGTCCAGAAGCATTTGCAGGCTGTGCTGGACGAGCGGAAGGCCGGATGGGGCGCGGAAATAGGTGCCTTGTTTTTCGGCGAGGGTGTGCGGCGCGTGGTCGGTGGCGATGACGTCAATCCGGTCATCGGCCACGGCGCGGCGGAGGGCTTCACGGTCTTCCGCCGTTTTGATGGAAGGGTTGCATTTTATCCTGTGCCGGAGGCGCCCATAATCATCGGAGCAGAACCATAGGTGATGGACGCAGGCCTCGGCGGTGATGCGTTTGGCGGCAACGGGGGCGGGGTGGAAGAGTTCAAGTTCGCGGGCCGTGCTGATGTGCAGGATGTGCAGGCGGGTGCCGTGTCTTTGCGCAATTTCAACGGCCAGTTTGCTGGATTTGAGGCAGGCCTCCGCGGAACGGATGCGGGCGTGCTCGGCGGCGGGAACGTCCTCGCCGTGGCGGGCGCGGGCGGTTTCCTCCGCGGCCTGGATCATGGGGGTGTCCTCGCAATGGGTGGCGACGAGCATGGGGGCGTCGCGGAAAATGCCGTCCAGCGTCGCCTCCGAGTCCACGAGCATGTTTCCCGTGGAGGATCCCATGAAAACCTTGATGCCGCAGATGTTGCGTGGATCGGCCCGGCGCACCTCGTCGAGGTTGTCGTTCGTGGCGCCAAGATAGAATGAGTAGTTGGCGGGGGAGACGCGCGCGGCGATGGCGTATTTTTCCTCGAGTGAGGCGTGCGTGGTCGCGGGCGGCTTGGTGTTGGGCATCTCCATGAACGAGGTGACACCCCCGGCGACGGCGGCGCGTGATTCACTGGCGATGTCGGCCTTTTGCGTGAGGCCTGGCTCGCGAAAGTGCACCTGGTCGTCAATCAGCCCCGGGAGCAGCAGCAGGCCCGTGGCATCAATGTCCCGCGCGGGAGGGGTGGCGCGCGTGGCGGCTGGAATTTTGCCAATGGCCGTGATCCGCCCGTCGCGCACGAGCAGGTCTCCTGTGAAAACGCGGTCCTGGTTTACGATGGTGGCATTGTGTATGCGGAGGTCCATGGCGTGGAAAACGGGAGAAAGGGCGGTTTTTGTGTCAAAAGACAGGGCAGGGCGCCTTTGCCCGCGGCTGCCGTTTGCGTGTGGGGGAATACGCCGCACGGAGGGGGGAAAGCGCCCTCCTCCGGGCTATGCGGCTTGCCACAGGCCGCGGGTGTCGAGGATGGGTTTGCCGCGGAAGGCGGGGGCGGGGAGATTTTTGAAGGGGCGGTGGTCAACAAGGAGAATGTGCATGTCGGCACGGGCAAGCGCGTCCTCCATGGTGGTGAGGGTGACTTTTGCGGAATCGAGGCTTTTGGGGAGTTTCGTGATGTGCGGTTCGACGGCGAGAATGCGCAGCGAGGGATCCTGGGAAAGGCTTTGGACAATCCCGACAGCCGGGCTTTCGCGCAGGTCGTCCACGTCGGCCTTGAAGGCAAGCCCGTAGCAGGCGAGCGTGAGCGGCGTGGAGGGGGTGGCACCGCTGGCGCGGGCGAGGTCCAATGCGCGGGCGATCACGTGGCACGGCTTGGCGTCGTTGACCTCGCGGGCGGTGCGGATGAGGCGGGATTGCCCGGGGGCGGCGTCCACGATGAACCAGGGGTCGACGGCGATGCAATGGCCGCCGACGCCCGGGCCGGGTTGGAGGATTTTCACGCGCGGATGCCGGTTCGCGAGGCGGATAAGCTCCCAGACATTGACGCCTATTTTTTCGCAGATGATGGAAAGTTCGTTCGCGAAGGCGATGTTGACGTCGCGGAAGGCGTTTTCGGCGAGTTTTGCCATTTCGGCGGTGGCGGCGTCCGTGGTGAAGATCTCCGCCGTGCAGAAAGTCTTGTAAAGTTCCCGCGCCTGCGTGGCGGCTTCCGGGGTGAGGCCGCCGACGATGCGGTCATTGCTGACGAGTTCCTTGAGCATCTGCCCGGGGAGAATGCGCTCGGGGCAGTGGGCGAAGCGCAGCTCGCCGGAAATGTCGGGAAGGGAAAGGCGGTGAAACTCGTCGGCGAGCCATTCCTTGATCTTTGCCGTGGTGCCGACCGGGCTGGTGGATTCGAGGATGATGAGTTCCCCGGGGGCGAGGACCGTGGCCAGGCTGCGCGCGGCGGCCTCCACGTGGGCGAGCCCGGGTTTGCGCGCGCCGTCGGGGGCGATGGTGAAGGGGGTGGGGACGGCGATGATGTAGGTGTCCGCCGGGGCCGGCGCGGTGGTGGCGCTCAGGTTTCCGCTTTGGACGGCGGCTTTCACGAGCACATCCAGATCCGGCTCCTCAATGTGGATTTTCCCTTGGTTGATGGTCTCCACGACGCCGGGGGCGATGTCCACCCCGAGGACGCGCTTGCGGCGCGCGGCGAAGATGGAGGCCGTGGGCAGGCCGATGTATCCGAGGCCGAGCACGCAGATGTCGTATCTCATAATGTGGCAATGTGGGGGTCGCAGAGGGAAGGAAGGGCGGTTGGAGCGGCGAAAAAATGGAGGAGGCGGGGGGCGCCGCGATGGCGCGCCCGTGTCGTGGCATCCGCCCCCCCGCCTTGGGTCATGGAAGGGTGGTCTCGCCCATGAGGAAGCGATCGCATTCGCGCGCGGCGGCCCGGCCCTCGTTCATGGCCCAGACAACGAGACTCTGGCCGCGGCGGCAGTCCCCGGCGGCGAACACCTTGGGGTTGCTGGTGCGGTGGTCCTCGTGCGCGGCCCTGGCGTTGCCGCGCGGGTCGATCTCGACGCCAAGATCCTTGAGCAGTTTTTGTTGCGGGCCGGTGAAACCCATTGCCAGCAGCACCAGTTGCGCGGGGATGTGCTCCTCGGTGCCGGGGGATTCAATGGGGCCGAACACGCCTTTTTCGTTCCTGCCCCAGGCGACCTTCACGGTGACGACCCCTGTGACGTTGCCGTCGGCGTCGCCGGTGAATCTCTTGACGGTGGTGAGCCAGCGGCGCGGGTCGGCGGCTTCGTCCTCCATTTTCCGGCCGTGTTTGCGCGCGAACTCCTTTTGCACCTCGATAGCTTCGTGCTGGCCGTAGTCGGTTTTCAGCACCTTGGGCCATTGGGGCCAGGGGTTGGCGGCGCCATGCGGGTCCCGCGTCCTGTCCGGCTTGGGCATGATCTCGAGCTGGGTGACAAGCGCGGCGCCATTCTGGCTTTGCTCGCGCAGGACGGTTTTCAGGGTGGCGTCGGTGTGGCGCTGGGTGGCGTCATTGTCCGGGTTGTTCTGGCGCAACGAGGCGCCGGTGCAGTCATTGCCGGTGTCGCCGCCGCCGATGACGACGACCTGTTTCCCGGATGCGGTGATCCGCGGGGCACGGTTGTCCAGGAGGGATTTTGTGGCCTCGGTGAGGTAGTCCACCGCGAAGTGTATGCCCTTGAGTTCGCGCCCCTCGACCTGGAGGTCCCGCGGGAGCGTGGACCCCGTGGCCAGTATGATGGCGTCAAATTTTTCGCGGGCGTCGAGTTCCCGTATGTCCAGGGCGCCCCCGACATCGGCGCCGCACACGAATTCGACCCCGTTTTTCTTGAGCAGCCCCACGCGTTTCAGGATGACTCCCTTGTCGATCTTCATGTTCGGAATGCCGTACATGAGGAGGCCGCCCGGGCGGTCGGAGCGTTCGTAGACTGTCACCTTGTGCCCGGCGGAGTTCAGTTGCATGGCTGCGGCGAGGCCCGCCGGACCGCTGCCGATGACGGCCACCCTCTTGCCTGTCGGCGCGGGGTGCGCGCCCGATTCGACCCAGCCTTCCTCCCACGCCTTTTCGATGATGGCGTATTCAATGTCCTTGATGGTGACGGGCGGGGTGCTGATGTCATTGAGATTGCAGCCTGCCGTCTCGCAAGGGGCGGGGCAGACCCGCGAGGTGAACTCGGGAAAACAGCTGGTGCGGGAGAGAAGCCGGTAGGCCTGCTCCCAGTGCCCATTGCAGACGAAGTCGTTGAAATCGGGGATGAGGTTGTGCAGCGGGCAGCCCGTGGCCATGTTGGCGGTGTGGGCGTTGGCGCGCCCGGCGTGGCAAAACGGGGTTCCGCAGTTCATGCAACGCGCGGCCTGCCTGCGCAGCCTTGCCTCGTCGAGGTGCCCGTGGAACTCCTTCCAGTTATCCAGCCGTTCGAGAGGCGCGGTGTCCTCGCCTGACTCGCGAAAGTATTTTAGGTAGCCGTTAAGTTCGCCCATAGTGGATGTGTTGTGCGCAGGTTGTACGACGGGTTGTTTTGTTGGGCGCGCGAGGGTAGGGCGCGACCTCCCCAAGTCAACGAAACAGGCCGGGGAGGGCGCGCACGGCGCCGGCATCGGGTGAAAAATCCCCGGCGCCGGCGTGTGCCGCGTGTTTTTGCCCGGTGATCACCGGGAGAAGCTTCCAGGGCGTGGTTTCAGGCCGTTGGCCTCAAGGCCGAAATTCGGGCCATCATGCGTCCATTTCATCCAGGTTTTTTGCTTGGCCTTGATCGCCTCCGGCGAAAGGGGGGCGAGTTTGAAGATTGGGAGCGGGACGGCGTTGCTGGGGAGATTCTCGGGGTTCTGGCTTTTCTGCTGGATCATCAGCTCCGAGGAGAACAGGCCGCCGGCGCTTTCGGCGATGACGATCTGGACGAAGTAGGTGTTTCCCTTGCTCATGTTGAACCAGCTTCCGTAGTAGCGTCCGCCGCGCCCGAGGCCGGGCAATCTGCCTTGGGGGAGATGGGCGCCCTTGGGTTCCCAGTCTTTTTGCGGTTTTATCCAAGTCTGCATTCCTGCCTGTGTCCACGGCGCCCAGAGCTTCACCTGGCGGTTGATGGCGACAAGCATTCCGTCATCCCCCATCCCGGCGAAGCGGTAGGCGTCGGTCTTGGGAGGTGTGATGTACCCCTCGTAATAGGCAAGCCACCCGGGGGCGGAGATTTCCTTTTCGCAATCAAAGGCCCGGGGGGCCATCTCGGCCATCAGTGGCGGGATGAAGATGTCGGGGGTGTAGAGCTTGACCTTGGCGGAGAGGTAATGGCTGTCGAAAGTCACCTTGTTCAGGCCGGTGCGGACAAAGGCCTGGTAGGCTTTCCTCATTTCGTTCATGCGCGCGCCCTGGTTGGTGTGGACGTAGAGGTCGGTCCCGTTCCGGGAGCGTTTCAGGTCGTAGAGCGTGCCTTCCAGGGCGTTGGAACCGGGGCGCGTGATGCCGAACACGGAGACAAAGTGGCGTTCGACGCCGCTTCCGGGGCCGATCCCCCCTCCAGGCCCCCCCCCGGCGCCTCCATCAAGGCCCTTTGAGGTGGCGCCTCCGAGCGGGCCGCTTTGCAGGGAGGAAATGCTTAGGTTTGGCATTTCCGGCAACGAAACGGTCGAGGTGGCGGCCTTGCTCATGAGTTTCATGCTTGAGCGCGCCATGTTGCGGGCGTTTCTGGGCTTCACACGGTGCTCCGACATGGTCACGCGGTCGCCTCTGTTGCCACCGCCGGCGCCGGTGTCGATCCTGTTGTCCCTCTTGTCATTGATGACGACGACCGAGACAACCCAGGTGACGGCGATGATGGCAAGAATGGCGTGAACGCCGACGGAGATCAGGAAACTGTCCCCGCCGTATTTCCGCCAAAAACGCCTGAATGAGCCGAGGTTTTCGGAAAGCGCCGCGGCATCAAGGGCGGCGCCGGCGGCGGGATCCGGGGCGGCGGCCTCGGGGAGGAAGGGTTCCTCTTGCGGGTGCGGCAGACCGGCGTCCGCGTGCTGCGGTGGAAGGGCGTCTGGTTCCGGGAGATCGTTCGTTTCCGGTGCTTGGGATGGATGGGGCGGGTCGGACTCAGGCTCCAAGGGGGGCAGCGGCGGCAGGGAAGGGACAGGCGGGAGAAAGTTGTGGTCGGTCGGCATAGGGCGTTTTTCGAGGGGGTTGGAGGAGGGCGCGGGAGGCGCTGACAAAAAAACGGAACCAGCGTGAACTCAAGGGCCTGCGGTTACATTTTTCCGGTCATTTCACAATCCCCAAAAGGGGGGGCGAAGTGCGTGGAAGGGGCTGGCTTGAATGCCGCGTCACATTGCACGCCGCGTCGCGCGGCACGTTTCCCGGGGCGCGGCACTCCCGCGCCGCCCCGCGCAAGTCTGTAGGGTGGGATGCCGTGGAATGTTCAAACGATCTGGAACGCCGTGGCGCAGGCGGAAGCGCCGGCCGCCCTCCTGGCGCCCCGTCCATTCCAAATCACAAAAGTGGCGTGCGGACCATGCGCGGGAGCTTTGTGGGCGGGGAAAAGGTTTGGGCGATGCGGATTGGCGTGGATTTGGCGCGGGGGTTTTGCGGATGAAAACGGGGAAATTTCAAATTTTTCCAGGATGACGATTTTTATTTTCACGGATGAGCGCGTTCCGCGACCTGCCGGGGGCGCCGCACGCCGGGGAGAGGCGCGGGAGCCGGAAAATTTTTTTACGAATTAAAATCAAAAATGGCTTGCCACCTCCCCCACGTTGCGTCTTTCTTGCGTACGTCTTTTGCAGGACCTCCTGCGAACCAATTTCGGTGTTCTTGGACATGTATTTATTTCCACGGAACGTGAGTGTGCCGTGGTGCATGTCCAAGACGCCGGTTCTTTTTTTCCCGGTGGGAGTACCCTGGTGTCAAACGAGGGAAAAATTGGATTGAGGAATTTTCCACGGACGAAAGGGCGCGCGCGCGAGGCCTTGCGCAGGATGCTTGTCTTGGGATTGGGGTGTTTGCTTCACTGCCGCCTTTTTGCCGATCCCCTCCAGACATGACGGAACTCACCGCCAACATTTCCTCCACACACAAGCTCCCTCTTTCCGAGAAAGGGCGCCGGCTTGAGGCGCTCCTGCGCACCCGCATCGGCTATCTGGACGGATCATGGGGGGCGCTGTTGCAGCGGCGCGGGTTTGACGAGGCCGACTTTCGCGGCGCCCGTTTTGCCGGGCATGGGCGTGAGATCCGTGGAAACTACGACGTGCTGGTGCTCACGCAACCGGACGCCGTCCGCGAGACACACCGGGACTATTTTGAGGCCGGCGCCGACATCACGAAGACAAACACGTTCTCGGCGACGCGCGTGGCCCAGGCCGAGTATGGGTTGGGGGATGTCGCGCGGGAGATCAACTTCGAGGCCGCGCGCCTGGCCGCCGCGGCCGCGCGCGAGGCGGAGGAAAAGGCGCTGTCCGCCGGGGCGCCCCGCGAATGCTGGGTGGCGGGGGACGTCGGGCCGACGGGCAGGACGCTTTCGCTCTCGCGCGACGTGGATGACCCGGGCGCGCGGGAAATCACCTTCGACGAGCTGCGCGAGGCCTACCGCGAGCAGGCCGCCGCGCTGCTTGAGGGGGGGGCGGACCTGCTCCTGCTTGAGACCATCTTTGACACGCTCAACGCCAAGGCGGCCCTGTTTGCCTTTGACGAGGAGTTTGCCGCGCGCGGCTGGCGCGTCCCCGTCATCATCTCGGGCACGCTGGCCGACCAGTCGGGGCGCACGTTGACGGGGCAGACCACGGAGGCCTTCTGGAACAGCGTGCGACACGCCAGGCCGCTCGCCGTGGGGATGAATTGCGCGATGGGCGCGGCGGCCATGCGCCCGTTCATCGAGGAGCTGGCGGCCAAGGCGGATTGCCTGGTGTCCTGCCATCCCAACGCGGGCCTTCCCGATCCGCTCGCGCCGGGCGGCTTCCCCGAGGGGCCGGAGGACACGGCGATGGCGCTGCGCGAGTTTTCCCGCGCGGGGCTGGTGAACATCCTCGGCGGCTGCTGCGGCACGACTCCCGCGCATATCCGCGCCATCCGTCGGGCCACCGAGCGGCATGCCCCGCGCACGCCGCCCGTACTTGCGGGCGCCCTGCGCATGAGCGGCCTGGAGGCCTTCAACGTGGCGTATTCGGCGCCGCAGGGGAGTCCGTGGGCGGCCGAGACGGGGCGCGTGGCGGACGCCGGTCCCGGGCGGACCGCCGCCCCGTTTGTCCTTGTCGGCGAACGGACCAATGTCACCGGCTCGCCAAGGTTCAGGAAGCTTGTCGCCGCCGGCGATTTCAATGCCGCGCTTGGCATCGCGCGCCAGCAGGTGTCCGCCGGGGCGCATGTGCTCGACATCAATTTTGACGAGGGATTGCTCGACGGGCCGGCCTGCATGACGCGTTTCCTGAACCTGCTGGCGGCCGAGCCTGACATTGCGCGCGTGCCGCTCATGCTCGACAGCTCGAAATGGGAGGTGATCGAGGCCGGCCTGCGCTGCGTGCCGGGGAAATGCATCGCCAACTCCATTTCGTTGAAGGAGGGCGAGGCGTCCTTCCTGCGGCGCGCGCGCCTGCTGCGGCGCCACGGGGCCGCGGCGGTTGTCATGGCCTTTGACGAGCGGGGGCAGGCCGCGACGCTTGCCGACAAGGTCCGTGTCTGCGAGCGGGCCTACGGGCTGCTCGTCGCCGATGGTTTCCCCGCGGAGGACATCGTCTTTGACTGCAACGTGCTCACCGTGGGCACGGGCATCGAGGAGCATGCCAGCTATGCCGTGGACTTCGTCGAGGCCATCCGCGTGCTGCGCCAGCGCCTGCCGTTCGCGCGCTATTCCGGGGGCCTGTCCAACGTCTCCTTTGCGTTCCGGGGCAACAATCCCGTGCGCGAGGCCATGCACGCGGCCTTCCTTCACCACGCCGTCGCCGCCGGGATGGACATGGCCATCGTCAACCCGGGCCTGCTTGTGGACTACGCCGATGTCGAGCCGGAGCTGTTGGCCCTCGTCGAGGACGTGCTGCTCAACCGGCGGCCGGATGCGACCGAGCGCCTTGCCGCCGCCGCCCCGCGCTTCAACCGGAAGGCGGAGGAGGGGGGGGGCGCCGCGACGGGCGGCGTGGCCGTTGGCGCGCCGGACGCCGGGTGGCGCGCGCAGCCATTTTCCGCGCGCATCGCCCATGCCCTCGTTCATGGCGTCACCGACCATGTGGCGGCCGACATTGAGGAGGCGCGCCTTGCGCTGGGGCGCCCGTTGTCCGTCATCGAGGGGCCGCTGATGGAGGGCATGAAGGTTGTCGGCGAACTCTTTGGCGCGGGCAAAATGTTCCTCCCGCAGGTCGTCAAGTCCGCCCGTGTGATGAAGCAGGCCGTCTCCGTGCTTGCCCCCCACATGGAGACGCGGGCGGATGCCGCCGCGCCGGCCCTCCGGCAACCGACGGTCGTCCTTGCCACCGTCAAGGGCGATGTCCACGACATCGGGAAGAACATCGTCGGGCTTGTCCTTCAGTGCAATGGCTACCGTGTTGTCGACCTCGGCGTCATGGTGCCATGCGAGACGATCCTTGAGGCCGCGCGCCGGGAGAATGCCGACATCGTGGCGCTTTCCGGACTCATCACGCCGTCCTTGGATGAGATGGCCCGCGTTGCCGCCGAGATGCAGCGCCAGGGCTTCACCATTCCACTGGCCGTGGGGGGCGCGACCACCTCCAGGCTCCACGCCGCCCTCAAGCTCGCTCCGCTGTATCCCGCCGGGGTCGTCGTCCACACGGCGGATGCCTCGCTTGTGTCCGCCGCCTACGCCCCCCTGCTCAATCCTGCCACCCGTGCGGAGGCCTTCGCCTCCGTCCGGTCCGCGCAGGCCGCCCTTTGCGCCGGGAACGGGGGCGCGTCCGTGGCGCCGGCCGCTCCCGTTGCGCCCGGGCCGGGGGGCGCGCCGGTCTCCGGAATCGCGCCGCCCGGCGGATCGGCCGCCGCCTGCGCGGGTGGCAGGCCGCCGTCCCTTTCCTCCAGGCTTCTTTCGTTGGAAGAGGCGCGGGCGCGGGCCTTTGTCCCCGATTTCGCCGCCCATCCCCCCGTCGTTCCGCGAGTTCCCGGCATCCATGGCGTCGACATCCCGCCCGCCGCGCTCCTGCCGCTTCTTGACTGGCGCATGTTTTTTTACGCATGGAGGCTGGGTGGCGCCCATCCCCGCATCCTGGACGATCCGGAGAAGGGCGAGGCGGCGCGCCAGCTTCATGCCGACGCCATGCGCGAGCTGGATGACATTCTTGCGAACGGGCGCCTCCGCCCGCGCGGGGTTTTTGGCATCCACCCCGCCCGGCGCCATGGCGACAGCGTTTATTTGCACGCCACGCCTGCCGATGCCGGGACGATGGCCTCCCCCCCCCTGGCGGCGTTTCACTTCCTCCGCCAGCAATGCGTCGCCCGGAATGGGGAAAATGGCGCGGCGGGCGGCGCGGGGGCGGCGTTGGAGACTTCCTCGCAAACGCCGCCTCAGGCGTCCGCCAGGCCAGGCGCCGATGGATTTTTCGCGTTTTCACCCGCCGATTTTCTCGACCCGGCGCGGCCGGATTACCTTGGCACTTTTGTGGTCACCACGGGGAACGAGATTGAGGAGCATGCCACCGCCCTCAAAGACGCCGGCGATCCCTATCGCGCGCTGCTTGTCCAGACGCTCAACATCCGTTTTGCCGAGGCCGCGACCGCATGGCTGCATGCCCGCATTCTTCGCGACTACTGGGGGGTGCCCGGCGGCGTCGGGCGGCCGGATTGCCAGATCGTGGGCCAGCCTGTGGGCGCGCAGGAGCCGCCCGCCCGCGGGGTCGGAAAGACCGTCGGGATCCGGCCCGCCATCGGCTACCCCATCCTCCCCGACCACACGGAGAAACGCGCCCTTTGGCGCCTTCTTGCGCCGGATGCCCGGATTGGCGTCACCCTCACCGAGACCTGCATGATGCGTCCGCAGGCATCCACATGCGGCCTTGTTTTTGCGCATCCCGAATCGCGCTATTTTCCAATAGGCGCCATCGGCGAGGACCAGCTTGCCGACTATGCGCATCGCAAGGGTGTTTCCGTGGCCGCCGCCCGCAAGAATCTCGCCGCGAACCTTTCCCCGTCCTGAGGTTTTTGCCCCGTCATTGTGAGATCCTGCGACAATCCTTTTCGCTTCTTTCGCGTGAACAGGGCTGATGCCCCAAATCGGGCCGAGGGAAGCATTTCGCGTTTTTAGGATAAAAATTAATGGAGCGCGCGCATGGGGTCCAGGTTACGTCCGCCCGCCCCGTGCCACGGCTTTCATCCGGCATAATGTCTTGCCATCGACGTGGTTCCGAAACAGCCTCCTCGCATCCATTTCCAATGGAAAAACAAATTTTTCAAGGCCGCGTCAGCGACGCTGGGGCGAGTCTTCATGGGCAAAACGGACAGGCGCCACGGCGCTCCGTTGATGGCGGTAGCTTGGGTGCGGAGGGGGGCGTGGCGCATGCGCCGCCGTTTTCCGTCTACAGGGATTGCGATGTTTTTGTGACCGGGCACACCGGGTTCAAGGGAGCCTGGCTTTGCGAATGGCTGCTCCTGCTTGGCGCGCGGGTCACCGGCTTTGCCTTGCCGCCGCCGACCACTCCGTCCCTTTTTGACCAGCTTGGGCTTGCGTCGCGGATCCATGCTGATTTGCGCGGGGATGTGCGTGATGCCGGCGCCCTTGCCGATGCCATTGGGCGTTGCAAGCCGCGGATTGTCTTCCATCTGGCCGCGCAGCCCCTCGTGCGCCTGTCCTACGAGATTCCTGTCGAGACGTTCTCCACAAATGTTCTTGGAACCGTCCATTTGCTTGATGCCGTCCGCCGCTCCGGACATCGCTGCGCGGTCGTGGTTGTCACGACGGACAAATGTTATGAGAACCGGGAGTGGATGCACGGCTACAGGGAGGACGATCCCATGGGCGGCCATGATCCCTACAGCGCCAGCAAGGGTTGCGCCGAGCTTGTGACGGCCTCCTGGCGACGTTCTTTCTGGGGGGCGGACTCTCCTGTGGCCGTTGCAACCGCACGCGCGGGAAATGTGCTCGGAGGAGGGGATTGGGCGTCCGACCGCATCGTGCCTGACGCCATCCGTGCCCTTGCGAAGGGCGAACCCATTTGCGTTCGCAATCCGCGCTCAACGCGTCCCTGGCAGCATGTCCTTGAGCCTCTGTCTGCGTATCTTCTTCTTGCACAGCGTCTTTGGGAAGTTCTGCAGCCTGGGTGCGCCTCCGGTTCCGCTGGCGCGCGTCCTTCGTCGCATCGTCCTTGTGCCCTTGAGGGTGCCTTCAACTTCGGTCCGTCGCTTGATTCCAATCGCGACGTGGAGACTCTCGTCCGTGGGATTCTTCGCCATTGGCCCGGGGCGCTGTCGCTCGCATCCGCGCAAAATGCCCCGCACGAGGCGGGCCTTCTTAACCTTGCCATAGACAAGGCCAGGCATCTTCTTCGTTGGAAACCCACTTGGGATTTTCAACAAACCATCGAGAAGACCGTCGCCTGGTATTTGCATTGTTGTGGGCGGGCCGGGGGGGATTTCTCCTCCAATTCCCAGGCGTCTTCGGAGGACATCCGCTCCTTCACCCGGCGCCAGATCAACGAATTCTCCTCCGAATTTTCGCTGGTTTGATCCTGTGTGCTGCCATGCCGGATGGTTCCTTTGTTTTTTGAGCGAATTTTCCGCCCATTTCTCATAGTTTTTTTGATCCGGCCATCCGGCGTTCCCTTCATTTCCTTTGGCAAAAATTTTTCGTGATTCACGACGTCTTTTGATCCATCACTTTTTCGCATGACTCAGAATACTTATTCTTCGCTGGCACCGCTCAGGAGGATCCGGGACTCTTTGTGTTCCCACAAACAGATTCCAAGGAGGGGGATGAAAATTGCGTGCATCACGGTGCTTGCGTTTTTGGCCGCCTTTTTTCTTTCGCGGGAAAGCCGTTTTTTTGAAATTGAGGGAACGCCGTGCGAGAATCTGGAGATCAGCCTTTCGCGCATCTCGGAGGATGGAAAAATAGGGCAGGGTGAGTTTTCCATGCTGAGGATCGGGACGGTGAATGGATTCGAGCTGAAGAAATTTTCCATCCCACGGGAAAAGAATTTGAGGTTGAGGGTGTATATTTGGGATGATGTGAAAATAAAAGGTTTTCGGACTTATCGAAAAATAGGTTTGCTTCCGTTCTACTTTGATTTGCGCTCCGAGGATCTGGCTGGCGCGGTAAAGGCCGGGAGTTCAGGGCCGGTCAAATTGGAGGATGGGATTTGTGTTGGGGGTGACGGCTCGTCTTTGACCCTACAAATTTCCGATTTCCCGGAGAAAGGGTGGCGCTCTTCTCTTCTCTTCTCTTCTCTTCTCTTCTCTTCTCTTCTCTTCGCCTTTTTCCTGACTTTTTGGCGGCTTGCTTTTCGTGAAAACGGAATCCTGAAAGAGGCGCGGTTTCCGTTTTTTATTTTTTCCGTTTTTCTTCTGCTGGCCGGATGCCTTTTCCCGGTTACCCTCGGAGGGGACGGGAAGTATTGGGTTGGAAATTCTTTTGTCCTGCAGAATCTGGATTGGCAAAATTGGAATTTTTTCAGGCCGTTCATGTATTCGTTTGTCCTGGCATCCATGTGGGAGTTGGCTGGGGGGAACGCGGCGTCCACCTTGCTGGCGAATGGCATTTTCATCCTTTTGGCCGTATTCTTTCTGGGAAAATCTTTCGCGGACAGGGGAAGGCAATATTGCCTGGCCCTATGTCTTCTTGCCTTTTCCCCAACGCTTGTTGCCTTTCAGCATCTGGTCGCCAATGAATGTGCCCTGTTTTGCGCGCTTGCGTTGGTTGTGTTCGCGCTGGAGCGTTTCTTCTCGTCGGAAAGCTTTTCTCCCGCCAATGCTGTCTTCCTCGTTTTCTCCTGCGTTTTTGCCTTCTATATCAAACAGAATTTCATGCCTGTTTTTGTGGCGCTGGGAATATTTTTTCTGGCCCGTCCTGTTTTTTCCTTTCTTCCCGTTCGATTCTTGAAGGATGATCCGGGTTTTCTTTCCAATCGCCGGTGTGTCACTGCCGCCGCGCTGATATTCTTCTCCATGATTTTCATGTTCTCCTATTTTTCCGAGTCAATGAAGCGCTCCGGGTTTCAAACGGAATGGGGTGTGGTTAGAAATCTGGCGGTTCCCGAGGGATACTACAAGGATCCCAAGGTTTCCGATGCGTATCGCGAACTTGAACTTAGGGAAAGGCATGGGAAATTCTTTGAAGATCCACGAAAAGGAGGCATCCCCAATTCTGCGGTCTTTGATTTTCTCAACCGTCCGCCTGACAGCGGGCAAAATGATATTCTCACCGAGGCTTGGAAACAGAATCCGGCATATTGTCTGGATCGGGCATTGAAAGCTTTCCCCGCCTTTGCATTTGGCGATGTAACTGTGAAGTCGTCTGTTTCCGAAGTGCTTTTTCTTGCGAGGCATAAAACCCGCGTCATGACGTTGGAGTTCGCGGATTCCTGGCAGGTGCGCACGGCGAGCAACCCGATCGGAGCTTTTTACTGTTCGCTGCTGTGGCACTACAAAGGGATTCATTTTGCCATTTTGATTTTATTGCCATTCTCCTTTGGGATCGGCGTGGTGCGCCGTGATTACTTCTGCGCGTTTGGCTCCTTGCTGATTTTCTCATTCCTGGCGATGCATGCCTTTTGTCTGTTTTCTTACGATCGCTACGCCGTTCCCGCGTTCTGGCTCGGTTATTTCCTTTTGATTCGGACGCTCTTCTTGTATGCCCGGCCTGTGTTTGAAAAGATCGGGCGAAGACTTGGCTTGGGCCGGCATGAACCCTGTGGCCCGCCGTGAAGAGCAAAGGTTTTCTTTAAATGGCGATAATTTTTTGTGATTCACGACGTCTTTTGATCCACCACTTTTCGCATGACTCAGAATACTTATTCTTCGCTGTTGCCGCTCAGGAGGATCCGGGGATCTTTGAGTTCCCACAAACGGATTCTAGGGAGGGGGATGAAAATTGCGTGCATCACGGTGCTTGCGTTTCTGGCCGCCTTTTTTCTTTCGCGGGAAAGCCGTTTTTTTGAAATTGAGGGGACGCCCTGCGAGAATCTGGAGATCATGCTTTCGCGCATCTCGGAGGATGGAAAAATAGGGCAGGGCGAGCATTCCATGCTGAGGATCGGGGCGGTGAATGGATTCGAGCTGAAGAAATTTTCCATCCCAAGGGAAAAGAATTTGAGATTGAGGTTGAATATTTTCGATGATGTGAAAATAAAGGGTTTTCGGACTTATCGAAAAATAGGTTTGCTTCCGTTCTACTTTGATTTGCGCTCCGAGGATCTGGCTGGCGCGGCAAAGGCCGGGAGTTCAGGGCCAGTCAAATTGGAGGATGGAATTTGTGTTGGGGGCGCCGGCTCGTCTTTGACCCTCCAAATTTCCGATTTCCCGGAGAAGGGGTGGCGCTCTTCTCTTCTCTTCTCTTCTCTTCTCTTCTCTTCGCCTTTTTCCTGGCTTTTTGGCGGCTTGCTTTTCGTGAAAACGGAATCCTGAAAGAGGCGCGGTTTGCGTTTTTTATTTTTTCCGTTTTTCTTCTGCTGGCCGGATGCCTTTTCCCGGTTGAACTCGGATCGGACGGAGCGGCTTGGGTTAAAAATTCTTTTGTCCTGCAGGATCTGGATTGGCGGAATTGGAATTTTTTCAGGCCGTTCATGTATTCGTTCGTCCTGGCATTCATGCGGGAGTTGGTTGGGGGGAATGCGGCGTCCACCTTGCTGGCGAATGGCATTTTCATCCTTTTGGCCGTGTTCTTTATGGGAAAATCCTTCGCGGACAGGGGAAGGCAATATTGCTTGGCCCTATGTCTTCTTGCCTTTTCCCCAACGCTTGTTGCCTGTCAGCATATCGTCGGCAATGAATGCGCCCTGTTTTGCGCGCTTGCATTGGTTGTGTTCGCGCTGGAGCGTTTCTTCTCGTCGGAAAGCTTTTCTCCCGCCAATGCTGTCTTCCTCGTTTTCTCCTGCGTTTTTGCCTTCTACATCAAACAGAATTTCATGCCTGTTTTTGTGGCGCTGGGAATATTTTTTCTGGCCCGTCCTGTTTTTTCCTTTCTTCCCGTTCGATTCTTGAAGGACGATCCGGGTTTTCTTTCCAATCGCCGATGTGTCACTGCCGCCGCGCTGATATTCTTCTCCATGATTTTCATGTTCTCCTATTTTTCAGAGTCAATGAAGTGCTCCGGGTTTCAAACGGAATGGGGTGTGGTTAGAAATCTGGCGGTTCCCGAGGGATACTACAAGGATCCCAAGGTTTCCGAAGCGTATCGCGAACTTGAACTTAGGGAAAGGCATGGGAAATTCTTTGAAGATCCACGAAAAGGAGGCGTTCCGCAATCGGCGGTTTTAGATTTTCTTCACCTTCCGCAAGATCCGGAGGTAAGGTTGGCTATCCTTGGCGAGGCTTGGAAATCAAATCCGATGTATTGCCTTGCTCGGGCACTGAGGACCTTTTCTGTCTTTGCATTAGGAGGGGAGGAGACAATCGGCCTTGTGGATGGTACGATTTACCTGCGTCACGCGAAAACACGCATCAGGGACCCGAAATACACGGATTCCTGGGAGGCGCGCGCGGTGTGTAGTCCGATCGGTTCTTTTTTGTTTTCGCTGCTGTGGCACTACAAGGGGATTCATTTTGCCATTTTGATTCTATTGCCATTCTCCTTTGGAATCGGCGTGGCGCGCCGTGATTACTTCGGCGTGTTTGGCTCCTTGCTGATTTTCTCATTTCTGGCGATGCATGCCTTTTGCCTGTTTTCTCTCGATCGCTACGCCGTTCCCGCGTTCTGGCTCGGTTATTTCCTTTTGATTCGGACGCTCTTCTTGTATGCCCGGCCTGTGTTTGAAAAGATCGGGCGAAGGCTTGGTTTTGGCCGGCATGAACCCTGTGGCACGGCATGAGAGGCAAAAGTTTTCCTTAAAAATTCCACGAAATGAATATGAAAAGAACCACGATATTTTCCTTGTTTTGCGCATCCTCATTGTTGTTGCCATTCATGTTGTTGGCAACGGGATGTCTGGATTGTCGAAAGGCGGATTCCACGGACGCCAGTATCCATGATCCCAAGAACGGCTCGGATTGGGCCGGTGTCTATTCCGGGGAAATTCCCTCGGCAAGCGGCACAGGGATCGATGTGACAATAACCCTGAACGCGGATTCCACCTATGTGCTCCGTTATCGTTATTTGGGACGCGCGGAAGGTGATTTCACCGTGGCAGGGAAGTTTTCCCGGAGCGAGGGTGGAACGCGCATCCTCTTGGATGCGAAAGGCATCCCGCCACATTACCGGATTGGCAAGGGTGCCTTGATCCAGCTGGACATGAACGGGGAGGCGATATCCGGAAAATTGGCGGATGCGTACGTTCTTGGAAAACGCGGGAATCTTTGAGGCGCGCATCGCGGCGGCGTCCTTTTGATGCATGTGATTTTTTATGCAAACCGCCAGGGCGATAATGGGGCAGCTTGAGGCTCTGGCATCCGGGGAAAGGGCGCGGGCCTCTCTTCGATTCTTCAAGACAGGACCAGGCGACTATGGCGAGGGGGACAAGTTTCTTGGTGTCGCCGTTCCCGTGTGCCGCAGGATGGTCCGCCCCTATCATGCATCGGCGACAAGGGAAACCATTGTCCACCTTTTGAATTCACCCTGGCACGAGGTGCGTTTTTCCGGCCTTTTACTGCTCATCGAAAAAAGCGAGCGTGCCGATGATGCCGGGCGCGCGCCATGGGCTTCTTTGTATTTGGAGAATTCCGCCGCGATAAACAACTGGGACCTTGTGGATGTCTCCGCGCCGCAGGTTCTCGGAAGTGTTTTTTGCGACAAGCCGCTTGTTTTGCGCCAACTTGCCTGCTCTGGAAATTTGTGGGAACAACGCATGGCGATTCTGGCCACATGGTTTGACATTCGCCGGGGACGTTTTTCCCTCGCGCTATCCGTGTCGCGACAACTTCTCGACCACCCGCACGATCTTATTCACAAGGCGGTGGGCTGGATGTTGCGGGAAGTTGGAAAGCGCGATGAGCCGACACTGTGCGCGTTTCTCGATCAACACGCCGCCTCCATGCCCCGCACCACCCTTCGTTACGCGATTGAGCGTTTTCCCACGTCCCGCCGGAGACACTATTTGGGATTGAAACAACATCCCGGCAACCCTCTCCTGTGACCATGACGCGCCGACATCTTCGTTTTTTTAACACGACCGGTCCGTGTGATCCCGCGGATCACTACATGCTTCCGCCACAGGAGCGCTTGCAGGGCGCGCAACTGGGACGTTATGTGCGAGACAAGCTCTATTGGGTGCTTCATGCGCCGCGCCAGACGGGGAAGACGACGTTTTTGCAGACATGGATGCGCGAGATCAACGCCGGCGGGGAGGCTGTCGCGTGTTATGTGACCTTGGAGCGCTGCCAGGGGCTGGATTTGGAGCGCGCGATGCCCGCCGCCTGCGAGGCGATTCGCGAGGGTGCCCTGAAGGCCGGTTTTCCCGCGCCTGGCATTCCGGTCTCCGGGGCTGCGAGCATGCTGAGTTTGTCGCTCACGGAGTGGGCGGTCCTGGTTTCCCCCAAGCCCCTGGTTGTTCTTTTTGACGAGGTGGATGTCCTTGCCGGCGAGAGCATGATAAGTTTTTTGCGTCAATTGCGCGGCGGTTTTTCCACCCGTGGGATAGGCCGGTTTCCTGTCTCGATTGCATTGGTCGGGATGCGCGATTTGAAGGATTATATAACGGACGCGAAGGGAGGCGTTTCCCCCAATCCCGGCTCGCCCTTCAACATCAAGGAAGATTCCGCCGTGATTGGCAATTTTTCGCGAGATTCGATCTCACGTCTTTTTGCGCAGCGCACATTGGAGACCGGGCAGCAAATCACGTCGGAGGCCCTGGATTATGTTTATTCCCAATCTCGCGGCCAGCCTTGGATTGTGAACAATCTGTTCAAGCGCGTCACGCTGCGCATCCTAGGGGAGACGAGTTCGGAGACGGTCACGCTGTCCCATTTGCTGGAGGCGCGCGAGCAGATGGTTTCCGCGCGCGAGACGCATCTTGACGCCCTTGCATACCGGCTGGAAAAACCGGAAGTGCGCACCTTGATTGAAAAAATTCTCGTGGGTGACGCGGATATGCAGATGAAACGCAGCCGCGGATTCCAGTTATGCGTGGATCTTGGATTGGTCACGGATGACAATGCCCCGCCCACGGTTTCCAATCCCATTTATCGTGAGGTTCTTGCCCGTGAGATCACCGCCGGCCCGCAGGCGATGATTCCCGAGCGCGGGAGCTTTCGTTGGAAGACGACGGAAGGGCGTCTTGACATGGATCAGTTGCTTCGGGAATTTCAGAATTTCTGGCGCGAACACTCCGAGATATGGGAGCGGACATCGGATTACACGGAGGCCTTTCCGCATTTGCTTCTCATGGCGTTTTTGCAGCGGATCACGAACGGAGGCGGCCGCATAGACCGGGAGTATGCCGCCGGGCGCGGGCGTCTTGATTTGTGTGTTGAGTACGAGGGTTCCCGCTACATTTTGGAGATCAAGTTGTTGCGCGACTATCAGACGCTTGAACGTGTTGAGTCGCAGGGTCTTTTGCAGATTCGTCATTACCGTGAGACGGTTGCGCCTGATTCCCCCTGTTATCTTGTCATTTTTGACCGTCGTTCCCCTGAGAAGAAACTGCCTTGGGAGCAGCGCATTTATTGGAAGACTGTGGATTCCATCCACGTCCTCGGCTGCTGAATGGAAGGCGGCGGCGTGTATTGGAATCTGGATGCAACTGAAAGGGGGGCGGAATATTTTTTTGGAAATGGCGTGCCTCGTTGTTTTTATTCATGCCTCCAACGCGAATGAGTGATTTCTTTGTTGAGAATCTGATTCTTGGCGGAGGCCTGTCGGGTCTTTCCGCAAGTTACCATTTGGGTCATGAAAACTGCCTGATTTTGGAGAAGGAGCCGCATTTGTTCGGGCTTCTCGCCTCCAGAAGACACAATGGGTTCACGTGGGATAACGGGCCGCATGTCTCCTTTACAAAACATGATCATGTGCGCTCTCTTTTCGCGCGGTCAACGCGGGATGAGTTTTGGGAGATCCCTGTCAATGTCGGCAATTTTTTCCACGGCAATTGGGTGCGTCATCCGGCGCAGGTGAATCTTGCCCAAGTACCGGAACCCCTTCGCTCCGCCTGTGTCGCATCCCTTGAGCAGGCGCATGCCCTGCCGCCGTTGGACGCACCTGAAAATTATCAGCAGTGGCTCGAGACTTCCCTTGGAAAAACTTTCGCGGAGAATTTTTCCGCGCCCTATACCAGAAAATATTGGACCGTCCCCCCATCCGCGATGTCATGTGATTGGGTTGGCGGGCGGGTGCACCGCCCAAGGCTTGAGGACGTTCGCGCCGGCGCGGAAAGCGACATTCCGCGCAATCTGCATTATATCGACAGGATTCGTTATCCAAAGACCGGCGGTTACCAATCGTTTTCCACGATTCTGGCCCAGGGTGCCAATGTACGCCTTGGCGCTCGAGCCACGGCCATTGATCTTGCAAAAAAGGAGGTCTGCACACAATCCGGCGAGACCTTGCGTTACAGCCGCCTTGTCTCGACAATTCCACTCACGGAATTCGTGGAGATCTGCGTGCAAAGCACTTCCGGGATGCGAGAGGCGGCCCGGGGGCTTCTTTGCTCCAGCCTCGTTCTTGCCGATATCGAATTGCGCGCCCCCACGAGGCGTCCGGAACACTGGCTCTACGTTTACAACGAGGATTTTCTTTCCACGCGCATTCATTTCATCGAGAAGCTTTCCCCGGCCAATGCCCCGGACGGACATGGCGGCGTCCAGGTGGAGATTTACCACCAGCCGCAAAAAAAACTTCCCCTTGGCGATTTGGAAATTGGCCGGCGTGTTGTCGCCGAACTGGATGTGATGGGAATTCTGCCCGCCTCGATTTCCAGCTCGCTGGCCGGCAATCCGGATTCCGTCAAACTCACCCGCATTCCATTTGCCAATGTTGTCTTTCTTTCCGGCACCTCCGCGCGGTTGGAGGCAATCTGGGATGCGCTCCAGCCCCACGGGCTTTCCCGTGAGCCTATGGACACGCATCCCTTGGTCGATTGGAGCCTTCCACCTCCGGAATCGCTCAGGACGGCGTCGCTTCTCATGGCGGGCCGGTTTGCGCAGTGGAAATACTTCTGGACGGATGATTGCGTCCTTCGCGGGAAGGCCCTTGCTTCACAAATCAAATAATTGACGCTTTTCCATTGTCTTTCCGCATCGTTGGCGGGATTTTGGAGAAGGATTCCACCAACATATTCCTTGTTTCTTTCATGGCATCTGACAATCCACGTTTCACGATTCTGATCCCTGTCGTCAAGACACGCTATTTCCAGGAGGCGATCGAAAGCGCGCTCGCGCAAAATTTCCAAGATTATGAGATTGTCGTCGTGGACAACAAGGCGGACGGCGATCTTTCCACGTGGGCGGAGAAACCGCGCGTCCGGCTTTTCCACAATGAAACCCAGCTTGCCCCGGCTCCCAATTGGAACAAAGGCATCGAGCATTCCAGGGGCGACTATATCGTCCTGCTTTGCGACGATGACATTCTTGCGCCGGAATGCCTTGCCGAACTGGATGCATTCTTGAAAGGGCGGGGCGAGGGCCTGGATGTGGTCAGGTTCCTGCGAAAGGAGTTCGGCAGGGAAAAACTTGCGATTGCATACTCCTGCCCCGGAAAAGAATTGGAAACCGTCGATGAATATGTCTATTTTCAATTCAGGTTTTTCAGGGGGCAGGCGCTCTCCGATTTCGCGTTCTCGCGAAAGTCCGCGCTGGAGATTGGCGGATTTCCCTCAATGCCGGGTTGTCTGGCAAGCGACAAGTCGTTCGTCATCCGGCTCGCCTCGCGGCAGAACAAAATCGGCAACCTGAATCTTCCATTGCTGAACTATCGCTGGCACGGGATGAATTATACCAACGTGAGGCGTCCCGGACTCTACGAGGATTCCTTGGACAGCGATTTCTTTCTTTACAACCTGGTGAACCAGCTTCTGGAGAAGTCGTCGGGCGACTGCCGGGGACTGGCGCTTGCGGAAAATCGGCGTCACTGGCAGGTCCGGCAAAATTCCCATTTTAACGACGCGTTGCGTTCATTCGGTTGGCGTGGATTGATCCGGATCTGGAGGCACGCGCCGGATTCGCCGGCGTCGAAAACAAAAAGTTTCTGGCTTGCCGTGGCAAACAAAGCGCGGCGTTTTCTCAAAAGAAAAAAATGAGGGGATGACGGCTTGATGGTTTCGCGATTTGGATTTTTTGTGACAGGCCATCATTCTTCTCCGGATTGTCCCATCACAGGTTTCCATGGAAATAAAAATAGGCAGGAAGCAATATTTTTGGGCCTATGCCAATTATTTCTTCAAATTAGGCTCGTTTTTCTTTGTCGCGCCCTTTGTTTGGAAATATCTTCCCAAGACGCATGTCGATGTCTGGTTTCTCTTCACCTTGATAACCTCCAGCATCGGGCTTCTTGATTTTGGTTTCACGCCAAATGCATCGCGCGCCATAACTTGCGCATTCAGCGGGGCGAGGGAGATCCTGAGGGAAGGCATCTCGGAGCAGGAGGCCGGGAAGGAGCCGAACTACGTCCTGCTGCACGCGTTGTTCCGTGCCTGCAAAAAAGTTTATGCCATCATCGCCGCCGCGGTCTTTCTGCTCCTGTCCATCTTCGGAACCTATTATCTTTATGAGAATGGGACGAAGATTGAGGGGTTTGTTTTCAGCGAGATTCTCCCGACGTGGGTGTTGTTCATTTTCTCCACGGTTCTTGCCATCTATTTTCGTTATCTGGATGTTTTCATCGGAGGAAGGGGGGCCATTGCGCTGGCAAACAAGGTCGGCATTGCCACGGGCGTCATGGGGATTGTTTTCAATTTCCTGGTTCTCTATTTCGGGCACGGCCTGCTGGGGACGGTTTGTGTCTCGCTTGGTCTGTCCCTGCTGATGCGTTTTGTCGTCGTCCGCGTTTATTTTGATGCGCCGTTAAAATCCAGGCTGCGCGCGGCGGCCCAATCCGGGGAGAAGCCTTCCGTCCTTCCGATCATCTGGCACAACGCGAAAAAATCAGGCATGAATTCCATCGGGGTTTTTTTGATTTATCAGGCGACGGGTTTCGTGGGGCTTCATTATTTTCCGAATGATTTCACGAAGATACTGATCACCCTGAGGGTTTTTAATTTTCTGAACATATTCTCCAGTTCCTATTTCAACCTGACCTACCCTCGTTATGTGAGCCTTCTTGTCAGTGGGAAGATGGAATCCCTTCGCTGGGAGTTCCTGCGCGCGGTTTTCATCAGCATTGCGATTCTGGCGGTCGGCACGGGCGCTGTCATTTGGAAGGGCGACGCGCTGTTGCATCTTGTGGGGCGGGACAAGGTGCTTTTGCCGGGGACGGCGGTTGTCCTCCTTTACGCGGGCGTTTATTTCACGGAGGCCATCCATGGAAAATGCGCGACATTGATAACCGCCAAGAATGTCATCCCGTTTGTCCCCACCACATTTTTGACGGGAACGGCCAATATCCTTCTTTGCCTTGTCTTCATTAATTTCACGGAAATCGGCCTTCTTTCCTTCCCATTGGCCACCCTTTGCGCGCAGCTTTCCTACAATAGCTGGCGTTGGCCGCTCTGGGTGATCCGGGATTTCCAGTTTTCCTTCCGGGATGTCTCAAACGCCCTTTCTTTCTCCCTCCTTTCCGCAAGAAAACAACTTTCCAGAAAATGAATGTGAAGAATGTTTTGCAACGTCCCAAGGTCTCCATTGTCGTTCCCATTTATGGAGTGGAACCCTGGTTGCGCCAGTGTTTGGACAGCATCGTCGCGCAGACGTTGAAGGAAATTCTTTGACGGAGCACGTTTGCTTTTTGGAGGAGTGCGCTGAGATGGATTGCGCGCGCGGATTTCCCGGTTTTTGCAATGGTGTGGAATCAAAAAACACAGGAATCTTGTGAGATGAATATTGCCGTGATCTTGGCGGGAGGAGGCGGGAACCGCGCCGGTGGCGCCCTCCCCAAACAGTTTTGGGATTTGGCGGGAAAAACGGTCGTCGAGCGCGCCATCGCCGCCTTTGACCGCCACCCCGGCATTGATGAGATCGCCGTCGTCATTTCCGTCGCCCAACGGAGGCGCATGGAGGAAATTTTGGCCCGGAATCCATGCCGCAAGAGTTGCAAGATTCTTCTTGGGGGAAAGGAACGCTTCGACTCCACGCTTGCGGCCTATCATGCCTACGAATCCCATCCCGGCGCCTCGCTTTTATTTCACGACGCGGCCCGCCCCCGGGTTTCGCAGCGGATCATCTCGGATGTGGTGGCGGCCTTGCGCGAATGCGAGGCCGTCAATGTCGCCGTCCCGGCCGTGGATTCGTTTCTGGGTGTGAATAGTGCGAAGACACTTGTCACCGATTATCCGGACAGAAATTTATTGCAGCGCGGGCAGTCGCCGCAGGCCTTTCGTGTCTCCTTGATTTCCAAGCTGCTTGGAATCTTGAAGTCGGAGGGGCGGGAGGGGGGGGACATATGCGCCGAAATTCTCAGGCGGATTCCCTCCGCGAAAATTCATCTTGTCAAGGGAGAGGAATCAAATATGAAACTGACTTACAACGACGACATCCATCTTTTGGAGACTTGGGTGCGCATTGCAGAAAGCGACTTGGAAGGAGGCGATCAGAAATGAAAATTGTGATTGCCGGAAGGGATTTCCGATTTGCTGACAACACGAAGTATTTCTTCATTGATTCGCTGAATTGTCCCGGGGTGGATGGCTCCATTCTTGTCAAGGACGAGGCATTGGCGGCGCGCATCAATGGATTGCTTCCCGAGCCGCGGGCGTTTGTCTTGGGTTCCGAGGCGGCGGGGAAGCGGATTGAGGAGGCCGACTGGCTCGTCGTTGACTCCAATCCAGGGCGTACGACCGGGGAGATCATCCTGCCTGCGCGGACACGCATTTGCCAGCTTTGGCACGGTGTCGGCGTCAAGGCTGCTGGGTTGCTTGTAAAGCATTTCACGCCGAACTCGATCCGACATTTTGTTGGCGATGACCTGCTGGTGGCCACTTCCCCGGCGCTAACCTTGATTTTTGCGAAGATGTTCAGGCCAAGGCGCTTGTTTGTGGCGAACCTTCCGCGAAACCGGGTGGTAAAGGCCGGGGCTTGCTCGCCGCTGGACTGGATTGGTGTGGACGAAGTCGCGCGCCGTCAGCTTGCGGAGCGAAAGGGGAAGGCGGTCCTTTACGCCCCCACATTCCGTTCGTTCCGCGCTCATCCTGAGTTGCTTTCTCCCAGGGCGGATGTTGTCCGGAAGATTTGCGAAAAGCTTCGTCAGATTGGGGCGGTTTTATTTCTGAAATTGCATCCGCTTGACACGTTGTTTGAGGAGTATTTGCGGAATGAGTTGGCGACGGAAATGACTTCCGGGCGGTTGCGGATCATTCAGTGTGATTCGGATATTTACCCATTATTCAGGGAGATGGACATGATCATCTCGGACTATTCCTCCATCGCCACCGATTTTCTTTTCACTGGAAAACCCATCTCGATATTCATTGATGACAAGGAATCCTATGAGGAGTTGCAGACGGCTTGTGTTATCAGTCCGGAAGTCTTTGCCGCTGGGAAAATTTGCAAGAGCTTTGGGGAGTTGGAGGAATCGTTTTCCGCCATTGAGTCAGAGTCGGAAGAGTCCCGGGAGTGGCGTGGGAAGATTTTGCAATTCCATTTTTCAACCCCTCCCGAGAGCGCGGTCCCCGAGATTGTCCATGCGCTTGAAAATTTTCCCGATGGCGCAAGCCAGCGTGTCGCGGAGAGTGTTGCGATATACGGGAATTGGGAAGACGGGAGCCAAATCTACAATGAACCGGTTTTGGATTTCACATTTCTTTGGAATCTTTTTAGCAACTCGGCGGATGCCCGGAGCACCCGGTTTGCCGTCGAAAAAATGCGAAAGACCTGGGGGAAGGTGGCCAACAAAGGCAGGGGGATTCATTGCCTTTTTCGCTTTTTATTTTGGATCCACGCGCCCATTCCTGTCCTGCGTTTCTATGTGCGTTGTTGCTTTCGCCTTTTTGTTTTCCTGTCCACGTTGAAGAGAAAGCTCAAGGGGCAACCGTGAACACGCGGGTGGGGTGTTTGAGGATGAAGCTCGAATTTTCCATGCCAGCTTTGCCGCCGTTTGGAAATCGCAAGAGTTTTTGAGGAAAATGGGGCGGAAGTCAATTTTCCCAAGAAAGAGACAACGGCAGGGACTTGGAAAGTCCATGAAGCCGGTTTTGCAATTTTTACGCCACCGCTTCCGCTGAATGCCGGGTGAGTTCATTTCACGAAGAAAGTCACCGCAACGGGCGTGCATCATTTCCAAATTCAGGATCAACTCTTAAGACCATATCCGCTTCGGCGTTTTTTCGCGTATGTCCAAGTATAGTGTTATCATCCCTGTTTTTAATGTCGCGGATTTCTTGCCGCGCGCCATCAAGTCTGTTCTGAGTCAGGAGGATGGTGACATGGAGTTGATCCTTGTGGATGACGGCTCGACGGATGCGAGCGGGATGATTTGCGATGATTTCGCAAAACGGCATGCGTGTGTGCATGTTGTTCATCAGAAGAACGGAGGCCCATCCATCGCGCGAAATGCCGGATTGGACCGGGCGACCGGGGATTACGTGGTTTTTCTTGATGGGGATGATTGGTTTGACAGTCACACCTTTTGTGATTTTGAAAAAAATCCGGCCTTGAGGGATGCCGATATTCTGGGGTTTTCACATGTGCGGCATTTTTCCGACGGGAGGGAGGTGCCGTCTTTTCTGCCATATGCCTTGGAGAAGGCGGTCCCCCTGGCTGACGTCATAGCGTCCAACTATTTTTTTCCATCCGTATGCCTGTATGTTTACAAAAGGGAGTTTTTGGAAGCCAATGGATTGAGGTTTGTCGAGGGAATTTTCCATGAGGACGTGGATTTCATCTCCCGCGTGCTTTGTCTTGCGAAAACGGGGTGTTTCACGCGCTTTGCCGCGTATCATTATTTTCAACGGGAGAATTCCACGATGACCCGGATGGATCCAGGGCATATCCAAAGACGGATTTCGAGTTATCTGGTTGTGCTTGAAAAATTGGTCGAATTTCAGGCCGGTTTTTCAAAGGCGAGCGCGCAATGGATCCATCTCGAACACAGGCTTCGTGAGATCAGTTATTATGTTTTCCGGCATCTGGTGTTTTCGACATTGGACTATTCGCTGGCGCGTGGATTTTTTCATCGTCTCAAAAGGGCGGGGCATTTGCCCTTGCGCAAGGGTTTTTGGGAGCCTCGTTATGGTTTTTATCGCCTTTTGACGAAACTCCACCTTCCCTTTTGGAGCCTTCGCCTGATTTACCGTTTCATCGTTCGCACGTCTGATTTTCGAAAGAGGATGGTTTCCTCGGATAAGGCGGCGGGAATTCGTTGACAGGGTGAAAACGAGAATCAGAAATGCCGTGACCAGGGGAAACCGTGAACACGCGGGTGGGGTGTTTGAGGATGAAGCCCGAATTCTCCATGCCAGCTTTGCCGCCGTTTGGAAATCGCAAGAGTTTTTAAGGAAAATGGGGCGGAAGTCAATTTTCCCAAGAAAGAGACAACGGCAGGGACTTGGAAAGTCCATGAAGCCAGTTTTGCAATTTTGACGCCACCGCTTCTGCGGAATGCCGGGAGAGTTTCTTTCACGAGGAAAGCCAGCGCAACGGGTTTGCATCATTTCCAAATTCAAGATCAAGTCTTAAGATCATATCCGCTTCGGCGTTTTTTTGCTCATGTCCAAGTATAGTGTTATCATCCCTGTTTTTAACGTCGAGGATTTCTTGCCGCGCGCCATTGAATCTGTTCTGAGGCAGGAGGATTTTCATGGTGACATGGAGCTGATCCTTGTGGATGACGGCTCGACCGATTCCAGTGGACAAATTTGTGACGATTTTGCGCGAAGGCACGCTTGGGCGCAGGTTATTCACCAACCCAATCGAGGTCTGTCCGCCGCGAGGAATGCGGGTTTGGATCGTGCCACGGGCGAGTATGTGGTCTTTCTCGATGCGGATGATTGGTTTGATGCCAGGGCCTTTTCATTTTTCGAGAATGTTCTGTCTTCCGAGGGCGTGGATCTTCTTGGATTCTCGCATGTCAGGCATCTTTCCACGGGCGTGGAAATCGCCGCTCCCCTTGCATATGCGGCCGGGAAAAAAGTTTTCGTCGCGGATATTCTCGCGGACAACTACTTTTCTCCAGTGGTTTGGGGATATGTCTACAAGCGGAGTTTTCTGGAATCTGGAAAACTGAGATTCATCGAGGGAATTCTCCATGAGGACGAGGATTTCACCTCCCGCGTGCTTTGCCTTGCAAAAACGGGGTATTTCACACGCTTTGCCGGGTATCATTATTTTCAGCGGGAGAATTCCACGATGACCCGGACGGATCCGGGGCATATTCAAAGACGGGTTTCGAGTTATCTGGTTGTGCTTGAAAAATTGGTCGAATTTCAGGCTGGTTTTTCAAAGGCGAGCGCGCAATGGATTTTTCTGGAACATAGGCTTTGTGCCATCAGTTATTCTGTTTTCCGGCGTCTGGTGTTTTCAACATTGGACTATTCGCTGGCGCGTGGATTTTTTCATCGTCTCCAAAGGGCGGGGCTTCTGCCCTTGCGCAAGGTGCCTTTGCGCAAGGTTTTTTGGAGGCCTTATTATGGTTGTTATCGCCTTTTGACGAAACTCCACCTTCCATTTTGGAGCTTTCGCCTGATTTACAGTTTCACCATTCGTGTGTCTGATTTGCAAAAGAGGATGCTTTCCTCGAATAAAAATGGATGAATGAATCCTGAAACACCCCATGTCCCGCCTTGGGGATAGTGGAAATTTGTTGACAGGATGAAAATGAGAGTCAGAAATGCCGCGATCAGGGACGCCCGCACGAAGAATTTCTTTCCAGCTTGTCTTCCAAGCGTTTTTTTGGGGATCGGTGTCCTTTGTGAAAAAGAGGAAATATTCATATGACACGCCGACATCTTCGTTTTTTTAACACGACCGGTCCGTGTGATCCCGCGGATCACTACATGCTTCCGCCGCAGGAGCGTTTGCAGGGCGCGCAACTGGGACGTTATGTGCGCGACAAGCTCTATTGGGTGCTTCATGCGCCGCGCCAGACGGGGAAGACGACGTTTTTGCAGACATGGATGCGTGAGATCAACGCCGGCGGGGAGGCTGTCGCGTGTTATGTGACCTTGGAGCGCTGCCAGGGGCTGGATTTGGAGCGCGCGATGCCCGCCGCCTGCGAGGCGATTCGCGAGGGTGCCTTGAAGGCCGGTTTTCCCGCGCCTGGCATCCCCGTCTCCGGGGCTGCGAGCATGCTGAGTTTGTCGCTCACGGAGTGGGCGGTCCTGGTTTCTCCCAAGCCCCTGGTTGTTCTTTTTGACGAGGTGGACGTTCTTGCCGGCGAGAGCATGATAAGTTTTTTGCGCCAATTGCGCGGCGGTTTTTCCACCCGTGGGATAGGCCGGTTTCCTGTCTCGATCGCGTTGGTCGGGATGCGCGATTTGAAGGACTATATAACGGACGCGAAAGGAGGCGTTTCCCCCAATCCCGGCTCACCCTTTAACATCAAGGCGGATTCCGCCGTGATTGGCAATTTTTCGCGAGATTCGATCTCGCGTCTTTTTGCGCAGCGCACATTGGAGACCGGGCAGCAAATCACGTCGGAGGCCTTGGATTATGTTTATTCCCAATCTCGCGGCCAGCCTTGGATTGTGAACAATCTGTTTATGCGTGCCACGCTGCGCGTCCTAGGGGAGACGAGTTCGGAGACAGTCACGCTGTCCCATTTGCTGGAGGCCCGCGAGCAGATGGTTTCCGCGCGCGAGACACATCTTGACGCCCTTGCATACCGGCTGGAAAAACCGGAAGTGCGCAAGGTGATGGAGACTCTCTTGTCCGGGGCGAGTGATCAGTCAATGCTGGACAGCCCCGGTTATCAATTGTGCAAAGATCTGGGCTTGGTTGAGATATTCGATGGAGAAGTCCAGATCGCCAATCCGATCTATCGGGAGGTCCTTGCGCGTCAAATGACCCATTCTTCGCAATATGCCATTCCCAAGCCATTCTTTCGTTGGAAGACGGCAGAAGGGCGTCTTGACATGGATCAGTTGCTTCGGGAATTTCAGAATTTCTGGCGTGAACACTCCGAGATATGGGAGCGGACATCGGATTACACGGAGGCCTTTCCGCATTTGCTTCTCATGGCGTTTTTACAGCGGATCACGAACGGAGGCGGCCGCATAGACCGGGAGTATGCCGCCGGGCGCGGGCGTCTTGATTTGTGCGTTGAGTACGAGGGTTCCCGCTACATTTTGGAGATCAAGTTGTTGCGCGACTATCAGACGCTTGAACGTGTTGAGTCGCAGGGTCTTTTGCAGGTTCGTCATTACCGTGAGACGGTTGCGCCTGATTCCCCCTGTTATCTTGTCATTTTTGATCGTCGTTCCCCTGAGAAGAAACTGCCTTGGGAGCAGCGCATTTATTGGAAGACCGTGGATTCCATCCACGTCCTCGGCTGCTGAATGAAAGGCGGCGGCTTTATGTGTGCCAGGAGTTTCGGGATGGCACGGCGGGCGGGTTTGATTGACGTGGAGGTGGAGTTGGAAACTTGCGTCGCGTCGCATGTCGCATTTCACGCCGTGTTTTTAGGAAGTCTGCCGGATCTCTGCTGCCTTGCGCACGGCGGCTTTTTCCACCTCTCCACCGGCCTTCCACCGGCGTCTCCACAAATGACGGGGAAAACCAGAAACGCAAAACCAGAAATGCGGATTTCGCCTTTCCCGCCCGCCTTTCACATTCTGTTCTGACATGGGCGGGGATTCGTTGCATTGGTGACGGTTTTCGCATCGGCAACTGCTCCAAAAAAACGCGATAAATTATGCCAATCCCCGTCTTCCTGAATGCGAATGACAAATACGCGCCGCATCTCGCGGTGACGATTCATTCCATCCTGTCGCACACAAGGGCGAAGTTGAAGTTCCACGTCCTGACCTCCAACTTTTCGGAGGATTCCAAGCGCAGGATTGAGTTGTTGCGGAATGGCGACAATTTCGACATTGAGTATCACCACGTGGGCGACGCCTCCTTTCGCGGAATTTCCCCCACGATATCCAGAATTCCCATTGAGGCGAATTATCGTTTGTTGATACCGGAAGTTTGGCCGGGCATTCCAAAGGGAATTTACATTGACACCGATGTTGTTGTCAGGGAGGACATCCAGATGCTTTGGGAGGAGGATGTCTCCGGTGTTTTTGCCGCTGTCGTGGAGGATTTGATGCCTCCGGAAAAAATCCGCTTCCCGGCGGCGCGCTATTTTAACTCCGGTGTCATGGTGTTGAATCTGGAAAGGATAAGGCGGGAATTCTCATTGAAGGATTTCCTGGAGATTGAGGCGGGGCATCGTTCGGAGATTCAATATCAGGATCAGGACATCCTGAATCTCGCCTTCAATGGGAATGTCCGTTTCATTGATTTTCGCTGGAATGTCACGACGCTTTTTTTCATGGATATCCCGGGGAAGTTTCGGGAAGTGGAGTCAGAGATCCGGATGGCGGCGTCCGCGCCGCGCATCATGCATTTCATTGGCCCCTGGAAGCCTTGGATTCTTCCCTCAAGCCCGGTTCCGGGTGCGTTTGTGCGGGAGTATTATTCGCACTTGTCGGAGACTCCGTATTCGGCGCTTGCGGCACGTTTTTTCCAGGATTACTTCCGGTCCGTGCCGTTTCGATTGCTGGTGGAATTTCTTCGTTTTTTCAAACACCATCCACTCGCGTTTTTTTGCAAGGCGGGATGGAGGGAAATTTTGGGGAAATTCCGCGCTTTTCTTTGCGAGTGGAGCGGTGCGCGAAGGATGAGGAAAATGCTGGGTTTGTGACGGATGTTTTTTCGCGGGGATGATTGGAGGAAACGTGTCATGGAAGCAATGCCCTTGATCAGTGTCATTATCCCCGTTCACAACGCGGAGGCATGTCTTGAGCGGTGCTTGCAAAGCATTGTGGGGCAGGAGTTTTCAGATTTTGAGGCCATCCTTGTGAACGATGGAAGCCGTGATTCATCGGGACGGATTTGTGAGGAATGGGCGGGGAGGGACGCGCGGTTGAAAGTGGTGCACAAGGAGAATGGCGGGGTGTCGTCGGCGCGGAATTCCGGATTGGATCGGGCGCGCGGGGCGTGGGTTGTGTTTGTGGATTCGGATGACTGGCTGGATGCCGGTTATCTGGCGGCGTTTGCGGGTTCTCCTTTTTTGCGGGCGGAGACGCTGCTTTTTCAAGGGTGGCGCAAGGTGGGGGAAAATGGTGTTTTTGAGGAACGGAGGTTTGCCGGGTTTTCCGATCCGGCGCGGACGATCGCAAAAAATGACCTGTTTCGGCAATGGAGTCCGTGGGGGAAGTTTTTCAACAGGGGGATTGTGGAGGCCATGGGATTGCGTTTTGATGAAACGCTTTCCTTGGGGGAGGACAGTGTTTTCTTTTTCCGGTACTTGAGCCGGGTTCGGGAGGTTCATGTGGTGGAGGGTGCCGGGTATAACTATCGGGTGTCGGCGGCGGGGCTGAGTCGTCGTCCGTTGCCGTGGGAATCACATCGACGCGGAGGGGAGGCGATCGCGAAGGTCGCGCTGCCGGTTTTGGGAAGATTGCTGCGCGGGGAATTTTTTTATCGGAAGCGCCTGGAAAGTTTGCTGTTGTTTGGACAGCATGTTTTTCGTCTGCCGTTTTTGTATTCTTCGAATTGTGATGGACACGCGCGGCGCAAGGAGTTGTCCCGAGTTTTCCGGGGGCGTTGGAGGTTGTTTAAGACCGCGTTCCCGTTGTTTTGCGGGAATGCGCGGCATGCGTTGTTGGGGTGTTTGTTTTTGGTTCTGCCGCTTTGCGTGATGGATTTTCTTTTGTCACGTTTTTTCGGGGACGGCGGGTTTGGAAGTGTTTCAAGGCAACCATGATTTTTCTCCCATGCTGGTCTCTGTGATTGTCCCCGTGTATAACGTGGAGTGCTACCTTCGCGAGTGTCTGGACTCGTTGCTGGGGCAGACGTTTCGTGATTTTGAGGTCGTGCTTGTCAATGATGGCTCGACGGATGGCTCGTTGCGGATTTGCGAGGAATATTGTGAACGGGCACCGGATGTTTTCCGTTTGTTTTCGCAGAAGAATGGCGGGCTTTCGTCCGCGCGAAACACGGGATTGGAGAGGGCGCTTGGAGAGTATGTTTGTTTTGTGGATTCGGACGATTGGGTCTCGTCGGATTTTCTTGCCGTGCTTCATGAGGCGGCGCTGGCGGTAGCTGCGGACATTGTGGTTTGTGGTTACACCGCGCACCACGCGGACGGACATTTGGAAATTCTTCCGGGAACGGATTCCCGCGCCCCAGAATTGCGGCGCCAAGTTCTTCTTGGGCCGACGTTTGCGTGCAACAAGATGTTCCGGCGCGAGTTGTTTGACGGCCCTAGTGGACGTTTTCTTGAGGGGGTTTGCTACGAGGATTTGGGGACGATTCCGCTGTTGGTGGCCCGCGCCCGGCAACTTGCGGTGTGCGAGGCTCCGGTTTATCATTACAGGATTGGCAGGCCGGGAGCGATAACGACATTCCGCGACGAACGCATCCTGCATATTTTCATCACGCTAGGGCGTTTGCGGAAGATGCTTCCGGAGACGTTTTTTCCGGAATTGGAGTGGATGGCCGTGAAGGCTTGTGTGTTTCGTTACGCCTTGGTGGCGCGCCATCCGCGCGGTGCGGAATTTCAGGGACGTTTGCGCGATTTCTTGAAGGAGAACTTTCCGGACTGGCCGGCGAATGAATACCTAAGACGGGAACGCGGGCGGAATTTTCGCGCGAAGGCGTTTCTTATGCGTTGGAATTTGGGTGGCCTGCTGCGGATCGGCGCAAGGAAAAGACCTTGAGGGCCGCAGCGCCCGGCCGTCCCACGCATTTTTTCTCCCCACGATTTTTTCGGGAGAGAAGGTGCTGTCTGCCGTTGATTGAAGGGAAGCCCGAAGGGCGGGTGTTATTTTGCGGAAACGGCGCCGAGTCCGGTGCCTTTCGCCGCCTTATAGACATTCAGGGGAGCGTCGGCGGGGGCGTTGGGTTCGCGGGTGTAGAGCACTTTTGCGTTGGGGGCGGTTTTTCCAATTTCGGCGAGCGCGGCGTGCAGTTGCCCAAGGGGAACGATGCATGCGTTGTTGACTAGGAACTGGCCGTCGTCCCTGGCAAGGACGGTCACGACATTCCCGGGCGATTCCGGGGCCCCGCCTGCTGGTTTCGCTGGCGTTGGCACGGGCGTCCGGGCTGGGGCCGGGGGCGTGTCTGGTGCCGCAGCGGGGGGCGTTTTGACGGGTTCCGGGGCGGGTTTTTCCAGAATTTTGTCACGCGCCGGGCGGGAGCGGAAGCGTCCGCGCATCTCGGCGCCTTCCAGGACGGAGAGTTCGCCAAGGCCGGCCGAGCGCACCATGCGGGTCACGGAGACCTCGATGCGGGGGTCCGGATCGTCAGGCAGCTCAAGCGTCACGGCGCGTTTCGGGTATCGCATCCCGTACTTGTTGAGCACGGCTTGCAGGTCGGCGGGATCGCGCAGGCGGTTGTAGTCCACGTTGACCTTGTTCCCTTCTTTGTCGCCAATGGTGATGATGAGGGAGTCGGTGTCCTTGCGCGTGTTAATCTTAAAGGGTGAGTCCGCGCAACCCGACCCCATGAGGATTGTGGCTGCGACAAGAGTGAGAACGAGACCTTTTGACATGTTCGGGTGTTGTTTTGGGTTTAATGGTGATGGTGAGGGTGGAGGCAAAGTTGGATGTGGCCGCCGGATTTGCAATTTTTATCCGCGTGTTCGGCGCGTGACGAGACTTGGGAGAAGCCCGGCTTTGTTGGCGCGGTCGACGACGTAAACCCCGTCCTTCATCATGGTTTTTTCATCGGTGACCACGAATATCCGGCTTTTGGGGTATTTCTTGCCGACCTCGGCAAAGTGGATCTCAAGGGCCTCGCGGGTGATGGCTTTGCCATTGAGATAGATGCTTCCGGTTTTCGTGACGGATATGACGGTGCGGCCCGTTCCCGCGCTGAAGGCGACATCCGCGCTTTCGGAAGAGGGCGGCGTGATGGCGAGCGAACGCATCTCGTCGAAACGCATCGTGAGGAGGAAAAAAAAGATCAGCACGGTCATCACGTCGATAAGTGGGACGATGTTGATCTCCGCGCGGCGGCGGCGTGGACGGTAGAGGCTCACCGGGGCCTCCTTGCCGGGTTGGGCGGGGCGGGGAGGGGCTTCAATTCAAATTCGAGTTTGCGGGGGCGCGGGGGCGTGAAGCCGGGGGGCTGGGTGGTGGCCGTGGCGGCTGGTGTTTCGGCGGGGGCGGCCGGCTTGGCGGGCACGGGGACACTGGCGGAGGGAGGGGGGGGAGGCGTGGTTTTCAGGGGCGCGGCAGCATCAGGCGCGGGCGCCGCCGTGGCGGTTCCGAGTTTGTCGCGCAGGGCAAGGATGCGTTCGACGAGGAGGTTTATGCGGGCGGAGATTGATTCCACGCGCCGTGCGAGGGCGTTGGAAAAGAGCAACGAGGGGATGGCGATGAAAAGCCCGATGATGGTGGTGGTGAGGGCGAGGCCGACGCCGTGCGTGAGGTCCTCGGCCTTGGGAAGCCCGGCCTCGGGAAAGAGCATGAAGAGTCCGAAGACGGTGCCGAGCAAACCGATGAGCGGCGCGGCTCCGACCACGGTGTCGAGGAGGAACAGCCCGCGCTCCAGGCGCGAAAGCTCAAACTGGGCGTAGGCCTTCAACTGCTCGGGTTCCGGCTGGGTGCGGAGGTGGTAGGCCAGGATGCGTCCGCCTGTCGAGGCTGCGAGCGCCCGCGGGCGCGGGTTTTTGTCCGGATCCGCCAGATGCGCGGCGAGTGCCGCCGGAAGTGTGCGGCCCGGGCGCAGGGCGAGGAATCTTTCCACGACGAGAAAGACGGCGATGAACGAACAAATGCCAAGCGGGTAAATGAACCCCCCGGCGGCTTCGACAAACATGGGCATTGGCGGGAAGACAACGTTCCGGCCGGGAACCGACAATCCCGAAATCACGAGCCAAGGCCCGCGCGGAAGGCTCCTCCCGCCATTGTCACAATGGGGGGCAGGCGCGGAGTGTCGTGGTGTTTTTTGCCTCGGGGGCTTTCAGGGGAAAGTCCAGGGTGTGGTGCAATCCGCGGCTCTCCTCGCGCTGCATGGCGCATTCGACGATCAGGCGCGCGGTGAGGGCGAGGTTGCGCAGCTCCAGCAGGGAGGGTTCGATCTTGAAATTCCAGTAGTACTCGCGGATCTCATTTTCAAGGGCGAGGATGCGGGCATGGGCGCGGCGGAGGCGCTTGGTGGTGCGCACGATGCCCACGTAGTCCCACATGGTGCGGCGGATCTCGTCGCGGTTGTGGGTGAGCATGACACGCTCGTCGCTGTCCGTCACGTTGCCGTCCACCCACTCGGGGGCGTCCTCCGCGTTGTCCGGGGTGGAGTCGAGGTGGCGGGCGGCGGATTCGGCGCCATTGCGGGCGAGGACGACGGCCTCCAGGAGTGAGTTGGAGGCCAGGCGGTTGGCGCCGTGGAGGCCGGTGCAGGCCGTCTCGCCGCAGGCGTAGAGGCCGGGGATGCTGCTTTCGGCGTCGAGGTTCGTGCGGACTCCGCCGCAAAGGTAGTGGGCGGCGGGCACGACGGGCACGAGGTCGCGGTCCATGTTGACGCCGTTTTTGAGGCAGGTGGCGAAGATGTGCGGGAAGCGGCGCATGAGTTTCGCCTCGCCCCGCCCGCGGATGTCGAGCCAGAGGTGAGGGGCGCCGCTTTTCTTCATCTCGGAGTCTATGGCGCGCGCCACGATGTCGCGCGGGGCGAGGTCCGCGCGTTCGTGGTAGTGTTTCATGAAGGCGTTGCCGTCAAAGTCGCGGAGTATCGCGCCCTCGCCCCGGACGGCCTCGGAAATGAGCGCGCGGTCGCCGTCCGGCGTGTAGAGGGCCGTGGGGTGGAACTGGATGAATTCCATGTTGGCAATCTCGGCGCCGGCGCGCCAGGCCATCGCGATCCCGTCGCCCGTGGCGATGCCGGGGTTGGTGGTGTATTGGTAGGCTTGCCCCACCCCGCCGGTGGCGAGCACGACGACCCGCGCGCGAAGGGTCTCGATGCGGCCCTCGCCTGTGTTGAGCGCATAGATGCCGAGCACGGGGCGCGGGGAGGGCGGGGGAAGGGCGGGGATGATGATGTCTATGGCGACGTGGTGCTCAAGGAGGCGGATGCGAGGCTCGCGGCTGATGGCGGCGAGAAGGGCCTCCTCGATGGCGGCGCCCGTCAGGTCGCGCACGTGCAGGATGCGCCGGTGGGAGTGCCCGCCTTCGCGGCCGAGGTCGGGGCGGCCCGTGTCGTCATTTTGGGAGAAGTCCACGCCAAAGCGGGAGAGTTCGCGGACGCGCTCGGGGGCGGCCTCCACGATGGCGCGCACGGCGGCCTCGTCGCACAGGCCGTCGCCGGCGGCCAGGGTGTCGTGGACATGGGACTCGAAGCTGTCCGTGGATTCCATCACGCAGGCGATGCCGCCCTGGGCATTGTTGGTGTTGGAATCGGCGCGGTTGCGTTTGGTGACGAGCACCACGTTTTTCCCTTTGGCGGCGAGTTTGAGCGCGAAACTCAGGCCCGCGATCCCGCTGCCGATGATGATGGCGTCGCTTTGGATTGGCATGTTTGCAATGCCGCGCAAGGTGCCGTCCCGCGTGTTTCCCGCAAGGCAGAAGGGGGGGCGCTTTTCGCGTCAGTGCCTTTGTGAACGCCCGGCGCGCCAGCGGCGTCGCACGGCATTTGCGAAACGGGGGCGTTTTTTTGGCGGGACGGGGCGTTCCCAGGCCTTGCTCACATGATGGAGATCGCGGCTTCGCGGGCGGGGCGTGTGAGCTGGTCCTTGATTTTGTCGAGCATGCCGTTGATGAAACGCTTGGCCTCGGGGGTGGAGAATTGCTTGGAGATCTCGATGGCCTCGTTGATGGAGACGATGGGGGGGATGTCGGGGCGGTAGAGAAGTTCGTAGGCGGCGAGGCGAAGGATGGCGAGATCCACCTTGGCGATGCGGTTGATTTTCCAGTTTTGCGCGAAGGCGCGGATGGTCTCGTCAATGTCCGCGTGCTTTTCCATGGCGCCGTTCGCAAGTTCTTCCGCGAAGGCATAATAGTCGCGTTCGTGCTCCTGGGATTCGAAGAAGCTCCGCGTGGCGTTGTGGACATTCTCGGGGCGTGTGATGTCCCATGCGTAGAGGAACTGCATGGCGGCGATGCGGTTGAGCCGCCGCCGGCTGTTCTGGGGAGGCTCGGGTGGTGGGAGCGGGATGGCGCCGGGGGGGATGATGCCTGCGCGCCCGGACTGGCCGAGATGCGTCTGGCCCTGGCTGGCATCCCCATCCGGGGTGGGTGGGGCGCTTGTTTCGTCGTCAGGATAGCCGTAGCCGCAGGGTGTGGCATGCGGAGGGAGTTTCATCATGGTTGTCGGGGCGTCTCGCGTGGGCGGCGTGGGCGTGGTTTTGCGGGATTGGCGTTGATGGGGAGGGATGGATTTTTGGGAATATGTCTGTGAGTGCGTGGCTGGCGGAAAGGGTGCGGGGGAGGGGAAGGGGAGCCGGCCCCCGCAGTCTGTCAGTTGTTGAAACGAAAATCGTCGTTGTCGTCATCGGCCTCGTCCGGCCCGAGGCGTCCGGCGGCCTCCCGCCCCTCGCATTCGGCCTCGGCGTCGAGGGTGTCGAGGTAGTCGGAGAGGCGGACGCGGTGCCATGCCATCTCGAGCGCGGTGTTGGCAAATTCCGTGCCGCGGTCGGCGGGGCCGTTGACGCGCTCCTCGGCCTGCTCCACGTTGTTCACGGAGAGGATGCCGTTGATGACGGGGATTTCGTTCTGGAGGGCGACCCCTTGCAGGGCGTAGGCGGTGGTTGTGGCGAGGGTCGAGGCGTGGTCGGTGTCCCCCTTGAGGATGAGGCCCAGGGCGATGATGGCATCGTATTCGTTGGTCAGGGCGAGCATCTGGGCGGCGTACGGGATTTCCGCCGCGCCGGGGACGCGCAGCACGCGGATCGAACTCTCGGCGACGCGGTTTTTCTGCAGGGTTTCGCGCACTTTTTGAAGCAGCGGCTCCACATATTGTTCATTATAGCGCGAGGCGACGATGGCGATGAAAAGGTCGGTGCCGTCCACGGACGGTGAGCTGGGTTTATTTTTACTCATAAGTTAGGGAAGGTCTGTGTCTGGCTCCGTCTGCTTGCTAATGCTGGTCAGCATTCACGGGAGGGGGCGATTGTCAAGGCAGGGCTGAGGCGCAAGTTACGGAATTTTAATGGGTTTTTTCCGAAAAAACGTGGTTTTTTCCAAAAAATCATGCGTAAAGGGGAACAAGTGTGAATGGAGTGGCGTCAAAGAGGCCCCTGTCGCCGAGCTTCAGGCGGGGAATGACGAGGAGGGCCATGAATGAGAGTGTCATGTAGGGGGAGCGCAGGGGGCTTCCCGCCGCGCGGGCGGCGTCGCTCAGGCGGGTGAATTGCGCGGCGGTCCCGGCGCAGCTCCCGGGGGTCATCAGTCCGGCGACGGGCAGGGGGAGTGCCAGGGGTTCGCAACCGGGCGCCGCGAAACTCAGGCCGCCGCGCCTGGCGATGACGGCGTTCACGGCCGCGCACAGGCTCGCATCATCGGCCCCGACGGCGACGATGTTGTGCGAGTCGTGGGCGACGCTGGAGGCGATCGCCCCGTGCCGCAGGCCGAAGTTCTTCACAAAGGCGGTGGCGGGTGGCGCGCTTGGGGTGTAACGGTTTACGACCGTGATTTTCAGGATGTCGCGCGAGGGGTCCGCCAAGGCAAGCCCGTCGTGTGCGCGGGGGGTGAATTCGCCCGATCCGGTGAGCAATTGGCCGTCCTCGGCGAGGATGAGGCGGAATTTTTGCCCTGCCGGGGGGGCTTTCACGGCAAAATCGCCCTCGCGACATGGAAGCCTGTTGAAAATGTTGGGGAGGGAGGAATCCGGGGCGGGCGGGGGGGCGGGGAGCAGGCAATGCCCGTCCGCGGCGACGCGGCGGCCTTTGATCCAGGTCTCCAGAACGCGACCCTCCCCAAGGCTCGTGAGGATGGCGAAGTCGGCCGCGTCCCCTGGCTGGAGCATTCCGGCGGAAAGTCCGTAGTGGCGCGCGGGGTTGAGTGTGGCGGCGCGCAGCGCGGCCATTGGCGCGATGCCTGCGGCGATGGCGCGGGCGACCAGCTGGTTGATGTGCCCGCGCAGCAGCTCGTCGGGGTGCTTGTCGTCGGAGCACAGGAAGCACTGGTCCGGGTGCTCGTGCAGGAGTGGCGCGAGGGCGTCAAAATTGCGCGCCGCGGAGCCTTCCCGGATGGCGACGAACATGCCGAGCCTGGCACGCTGCCGGGCTTCGTCGAGCGTGGCGGCCTCGTGGTCGGTTTGGATCCCGGCGGCGGCGTATTTCGCAAGCGCGTCGCCTGTGAGGCCTGGCGCGTGGCCGTCGATGCGTTTTCCGAGTTGTTTTGCGACACCAAGGATGGCTGTCATGCGCGGGTCTCCGAGGAGCACGCCGGGGTAATTCATCACCTCGGCCAGATGGTTTACCCCGGGCAGGCACAGCAGCTCCCCGATTTCCTCCGGCCCGAGGGAGGCCCCGGCGGTCTCAAATGAGGTGGCCGGCACGCAGGATGGGGCGCCAAAGTGGATGCGCACGGGGCTTTGGCGGGCGTCCTCAAGCATCCAGCGGACGCCGGCGACGCCGAGTACGTTGGCGATCTCGTGGGGGTCGCTCACGGTGTCCGTGGTGCCGTGGACACAGGCGGCGCGCCCAAACGCCGCGGGTGTCAGCAGGGAGCTTTCCACGTGGACGTGGGCATCCACCAGGCCCGGCGTGATGACGCGGTCGCGGCGCGCGCCTGCGTTGCGCCGCACCGAGGCCACGCGCCCGTCCTTGATGGAAATCTCCCCGGGGAAGATGTCTCCTGCGACAACGTCCGCGATCATCCCTTCAATTGTGCCTTCGTCTGCCGCGTCCGGCCCTGGTTTGCTTTTGCCCATGCCGGCGCATTTGCACGGAATTTCCGTTTTGTGCCAAGTTTGGAATCTGGAGGGGGTGGTGATCTTGTCCGTCGCCGTTTCGCGCGGGGGGTGGCGCCGCCGGGCTTTCGGGTTGAAACGGCCGGGCCGGGCGTTTCCCTGCCGCGACAATGAATGTCTGGGAAATCGCCATTCTTGCGGCCAAGGCCTTGGGGGTTGTCATCGCCGTCCTGGCTGTCGCGGGATACTCGGTCTTGGTCGAGCGGAAGGTGGCTGGCTGGATGCAGGGGCGCCTTGGCCCCAATCGCACCACGGTGCCGGCGCTTGCGGCCATTCCGTTTTTGGGGCGTTTTTTGCAGCGTCTAGGGGTCGTGCAGCTTCCGGCGGATGGCTTGAAGTTCCTTTTCAAGGAGGATCCGGTGCCGGGGCATGTCCAGAAATTCTGGTATTTTTTTGCGCCGTGTCTCGTGCTCGCATTGCCAGTGACGGCGCTCGTGATGCTTCCGTTTGGCCAGTTCCCCGGCGCTGACGGTGTCCTGATGCCTCTTGCGTTGTGCAATGTCGATGTCGGTTTCCTGTTCGTTTTCGCGACAGCGTCGCTTGGTGTGCATGGCATCCTGCTCGCGGGATGGGGGTCCAACTCCAAATACTCCTTTCTTGGCGCGGTTCGTGGCGTGGCGCAGGTGCTTTCCTACGAATTGACGCTTGTGCTTGCGGTGATCCCGGTGGTTCTGGCCACGGCGGCGCCGGGCGTGGAAAGTCCGCTGAGTTTGTTCAACATCGTGCGGGAGCAGGGCGGGCTGTGGAATGTCTTTACGCAACCTGTTGGCGCGCTGCTTTTTCTGGTCGCAATTTTCGCGGAATCAAACCGCCAGCCGTTTGACATGCCGGAGTCGGAGACGGACCTTGTCGGAGGATTTCACACGGAGTACGGCAGCTTCAAGTTCGGGTTGTTTTTTGTGGGTGAATACGCGCACATGGTCGTCGGAAGCTCGTTGTTTGTGTTGTTTTTCCTGGGCGGCTGGAATTTGCCGCTGCTTCCGCAGAGCTTGTTGGAATGTGGCTGGTGGGGGACGGCGCTGGGTTTCGCGCTGTTTTGCGCCAAGGTGTTCTTTTTGATTTTTTTCTTTGTCTGGATGCGCTGGACGCTTCCGCGTTTTCGCTATGACCAGGTGATGCGTCTTGGCTGGTCGCGCCTGCTTCCGTTGGCGATGGCCAACCTGCTTTTCTATTTTCTCATCCACACATTTTGGGCGTGAGCGCCGCGCCCCTTTTCAGGCGATGATGCCTTGTCGCGGGCGGAGGCGCTTGAGGGAGAGGAGCTCGCGCGTGACGAGGCGGTCGTCGAAGGGGATCGTGACGGTTGAAAACTCCTGATAGTCCTCGTGGCCTTTTCCCGCGATGAGGAGGGTGTCGCCCTCCCGGGCGCCGTCGAGGGCCAGGCTGATGGCATGGCGTCGGTCCTCGATGAAGGCGATTTTTTCCGGGGCGGAGACGCCCGTGCGCATGTCCTCAAAGATGGATTCCTGCGGTTCTTTTCGGGGATTGTCGGAGGTGGCCCAGGCGAAATCGGCCAGATCCTGGACCGCGGCGGTCATTTTGGGCCGTTTGGCGCGGTCGCGATTCCCGCCGCACCCGAAGACGACGAGGAGGCGTCCGGGGGTGATTGCGCGGAGCATCCGCAAGGCGTTGCGGAGGGCATCGTCCGTGTGGGCATAATCCACAAAAATGGGGCACGGCCAGCCGTCACCCACGCGTTCCATGCGCCCGGGGACCCCGGGAAAGGTGGCGAGGGCCGGGATGAGCGCCTCCGGCGGGCGGCCAAGCGCGTGGGCGAGGGCGAGGGCGCACAGGATGTTGGCCACGTTGTAGGAGCCGGGAAGGGAGGTGTGGACGCTGACGGGGGCCGTGGCGCCGGGCCAGAGGAGCTTGAATGTGGTTCCGGCCGGACCGAGGCGGATGTCCACGGCACGAAAATCGGCATGGTCCTCCTCGCCGAAGAAGAGCGGGCGGGTGGTTTTGGGGAGAATTTCCGCAAGATTTCGTGCCGCTGGGTCGGCGGCGTTGAGCACAGCGAACGGGGGCGGCGCGGCGCCGCATTTTCCGAGGAATGGCAGGGCCTTGGTTTGAAAGTAGGACTTCATGTCGCCGTGGTAGTCCATGTGGTCCTGTGTGAGGTTGGTGAAGGCCAGCGCGGCAAAGGGGAGGCCGTCCGCACGGTGCTGTGCGATGGCGTGCGAGCTGAGTTCCATGACAAGCCCCTCGCAGCCGGTGTCGCGCATTTGGGCCATCATGGCGGCAAGTTCGTGGGCTTCCGGCGTGGTGCGGTGCGCCGGGATGGAGCGCCCGCCAAGTTCGTAGCGCACGGTGCCCACGAGGCCCCATTTTGAATTGTCCGTCCCGAGCAGATGGTGGAGCAGGGTGGTGACGGTGGTTTTGCCGTTGGTGCCGGTGACGGCGGCAAGGCGGAGGGATCGCTCTGGGTGGGCATGGAAGTTCAGGGCGGCGGCGCTGAGGGTGCGCCGGGCGTCCGCGACGCGCACCCAGACCGGATCCGGGCGGCAGGTTTCTTTCAGGATTTCCTCGGAGATGATCGCGACGGCGCCCCGGTTGATGGCGTCGGCAATGTGGCTGGCGCCGCCAGGGGCGTCCGGCCGCGCGCTTTTGAGGGCGAAGAAGGCGCTACCGGGGCGGACGAGCCGGCTGTCCAAGGCAAGGGCGGAAACCGGGATTTTGAGATCGCCGCGGTAGTCGCGGAATTCGATGTCATCCAGGATTTCAAGCAGGGAGACTGTCCTTGGGGCGGCGGATGGAGGGGGTGGATCGGGTGTGAAGGACATTGTTGGTGGGTGGTTGTTCTTACCGGGGTTCATGGGGGGCGAGTCTGGGTTCGGCCTTGGGGATGGCGAGGATTTCACCCATTTTCTCCACGATGTTTTTGAAGACCGGGCCGCAGATCGCTCCGGCGCCCTTGTTGCAGCCTATCGCGGGGTTGTTGGGAGCGCGGGGATCAAAGATGATCACGGACACGACGTAGAGGGGGGTTTCAAATGGGAAGAAGCCGGAGAGGGTCACATTCCAGTTCGTGTTGCTGTAGGTGACTTTCTTTCCGAAGGCATTGATGCGCACCTCCCCATCCTCAAGTTTGCGCTGGGCCGTCCCGGTTTTTCCGGCGGGTTCGTAGCCGGGGCATTCGCCGGACTCGCCTGTTCCCTTGGGGAGAAAGACGCCGCGGAGGTATTGCGCCAGCTGGCGGGCGGTTGTCGCCTTGATTGGCGTTTGGCGGAGCACGGGTTTGTTTTGGATGAAAATCTCCTCCTCGTATTCGTCGCCGAGGGATTCGTCGCGCGGCTTTTTTTTGACGATGCGTTCGACGAGCATTGGTTTCATGAGCTTTCCCTCGTTGGCGATCACGCTCATGGCAAAATGCATTTGCAGGGGAGTCACGTGGACTCCATGCCCGTCCGGCACTCGCGTGATGGCCGTCGGATCGGCGAATTCCCAGTCGTTGTTTCTCCTTGTCAGTTTGGGGATGTCCCCCTTGGGCTCGTGCGCCTCGGAGAGTCCGATGGGTTCATAAATTCCTGTGCGCGAGCCTATTCCGAATAATTCCATGTAATTTGCGAAAAGCTTTTCCCCACCTTGCTGTTCCGTCAGCCGCATGAGGGCGAGGACGGTTCCGCGGTTGGAGGAGTGCTTTACCATGTCCTGGATGTTTTTCATGGGTTCGCCTTTTTCCCGGACGAGGTCCCGCTTGATCCCCCTGTATCTCACGGGGAAATGCAGCAGGTTGCTTTTGGTGTCAAATTGCTCCTCGGGCGAGACGATTCCCTCGTTGATCACCACGCTGAAGGGGATGATTTTGAAGACCGAGCCTGGCTCGTATTTGTCGGACACTCCCGCGATCCTGTACAGATCGCGTTTCTTTGAGGCTTCGGATAGCTCGCCCAAGGGTGTGCCCGTTATCGGGTTGAATGACGGCCAGTTTGCGAATGCGCGGATTTTTCCCGTGGAAGGCTCGGAGACGATGATGACGATGCCTTCCGGCTTGTAGAGGGCCGCCGCCGCCGCCGCCTGCTCCTCGCAAATTTCCTGAATGCGTTTGTCGAGGGTGGTTTCGACGCGCATTCCCGGCGTCGGGGGGATGAGTTGTTTGCGGCGCCAGGGGATCTCCTCGTTGTTTTTCTGCTCGGAGATGAGTGTTCCGTCGGTGGGGCTGAGCCATTCATTCATCCCTTTCTCCAGGCCGAGACCCTTTCTCCCCTTGTTGTTCTTTGGGGATTGCCCGCCGCCGTCCGTTCGCTGTTCGGCGTCCGCCATGCCCACTATTTGCGAGGCGATGAATCCGGAAGGGTAGGTGCGTATGGCGCGCTGGATGCAGCGTACGCCAGGTATTTTCCTGGCTTCCACGACCTTTTTCACATCGAGGTTCACCCCGTTGGCGAGAAGGACGTGGCGGAATGCCGGTTCCGCGCCCTCAAATGGCGGCTTTGTCAGGGGGGGGTGGCGCCTTTCCGTTTTTTCCCGCATTTCCCGCATTCTTTTGTGGTAACTTTCCACGAGGCCGGTGGCGGAGCAAACACGGCGGCAGATTTTTGCGAACCATGACGCCCAGGAGTCCTCAAGCGCGCGCGCGGGGGTGCCCTTTGCGGGAATGGCGGCCTTGGTTTCCTCCTTTTTTTCCCGGGTCCGCACAAGGGGTTTTATTTTCCAGCGGAGGCTCGTTTTTTCGGCGAACTGGCGGGGCTCCTCCTTGAGCAATCTGGCAAGCCACTGGATTTTTTCGGCGTTTTCCGCCATCGCCTCGCTGGTGGCCTTGGCGCGTGCGGCGTCCTTTTGTCGTTCGGAGGGGTGCCTCGTCTTTATTATCTCCTTCTTGTATCGTGAGTTGATGATTTCGTTCAATTTTCCAGCCGCGTCGAATGGGTCGATCACGATGTCCCAGACGAATTGGGACTGGGCGAGCACGTTCGCATTGCAATCCGTGATTTCCCCGCGCAACGCGTGAAGCCGCCGTTCATAGACCCGAGCGGATGCCGCCACTTCCTGAAGGTATTCCGCCTCGTGAATGTGCAACCAGTAGAGTCTGGAGCCGAGCCAGATGAACATGATCGCGAGGGCAAGGAGAAGGACGTGAAAGCGCCATCTGTGGAGGATGAACTTGGGTGCGAGCGGCATGGGTGCGTGTTCCTTCCCTTGGCCTTGCTGTCAAGGTTCCGGGGTTACGATTGCTTTGCTCGGCCCGGCCAGGCCGTGGACGCCGAAAGCCGGGTCGTCGCCCGCCACGGTGGACATTGATGGGATGCCAGCCCTGCCCAGGATGTCGTCCGGGGAGGGATCCATGCCGAGGGCGGGGGCGGTTTGCTGCGCGCCCGGCTGGAATGTGAGCGTGCTGGCAAAACGTTGGTGCCGGGGGCCGAGGCTGCCGAAATATTCGCGCGCGATTTTTTGAAAATTGGAGGCGCTGGCGACCGCCTTGAATTCGTCCTCGGCGGCGCGATTTTCAAGCGCCAGCACTTTGCAACGATCCCGCACCTCCTTTTGTCTCGCGCTGACGGCCCTGCGCAGGGGGATAAACTCCGGCGTCCTGAAAAAATGCAGATAGCCGGCGGCCAAGGCCAGGCCGCCGAGAAAAATCACGTGGAATAAGGGCCGCTTTCTCATGTCCGGATCCTCGCGTGGATGGCGGGCGGCGCCGCCGGGGCTGGAAGTTTGCAAACGGCGCGCAGGCGCGCGCTGCGTGAACGCGGATTCCCGGTCCGCTCAGCCTCGGAGGGCTGGACGGGGTGGCGCGTGAGAAGCGAGGCCACGGCCGTGCGGGAATCCTGCGGGCGGTTGTCGTCGCGCCCGACAGGGCGGCCGGCGATCTCGTTGAAGTAGTGTTTCGCGATCCTGTCCTCAAGGGAGTGGAAACTGATGACGGCCAGCACGCCGCCGGGCTTGAGCGCGGCAAAGACGGCCGGCAGCACGGCGCGGAGCGAGCCAAGCTCGTTGTTGACGGCGATCCGGATGCCTTGGAAGACGAGGGTGCATGGGTGGATCCGGGGTGGCGGACCGGGCCTGTGCACCGCCCGCGCGACAAGCGCGGCGAGGCTTTCCGTGCGGGCAAGCGCGCCCGTGCCGCGGGCCGCGAGCAGGGCGCGCACGACCGCGCGCCAGCGTGGCTCGCCGCCGAAGTCCCGGACGGCCTCGACAAGGCTGGCCTCCGGCGCGGTTTCAAGGAACTCGGCCGCCGGGATTCCGCAGCCCGGGTCCATGCGCATGTCGCTTGGCGCGTCCGCGCGGAACGAAAACCCGCGCGTGGCGTCGTCGAGTTGGAAGCTCGAGACCCCGGCGTCGATGAGCGCCCCGTCAAAGGGCTGGCCCGCGAACGCCTTTGTGTCGGCATGATTGGCGTGCGTGAAGTGGAGGCGGCCCGGAAATTCGGACTCGAGGGCGGCGGCGCGGGCGGCGGCGGCCGGGTCGCGGTCCACGGCGTAAACGGTGCCGGCCGGCGAGGCCTCGAGGATGCCGCGCGTGTGGCCGCCACCCCCGAACGTGCCGTCCCAGAACACCCCGCCTGCCGCCGCGCGCAGGAGCGCGAGCGTCTCGTGAAGGAGGACTGGGCGGTGGCCGGGCATGGCGGAGTGTGAATAAGTCGGGAATAGAGTGAGTAACCCTGTAAGTAATTTTTGCTTACACCGGTTGATCGCGGGACGCGCCATCGGCCTGAAGGCCCTGTGGCACGGGTTGGATTGGAAACTGCCCCATGAGCTGCATGAGTTGCTGGAGCTGCTGGAACTGCGGCGCCGGCAGCGGATCGGGCTGCGGCGCGGCAGGCTGGGCGGCCGGCGGCGCGGGCTGGGCCATGTGGTAGCTCTTGTTGGCCGCCATGCCGCGAAGGAGGTCGCGGGCCGTCTCGGTGGACATGTCCGGCGGCACGGCGAGCGTCTCCGGGAAGATCAGCCGCATGCACTCCCTGTAGCGGCGCACTTTCTCGGACTGGCGGTCCACTACGGGCGGGTTGTCCGATGCGATGGTGAATCCGCTGCGGCCGAATGAGCTGAAGCGGACCTCCTTGGTGATGTTGGCGAGGGCAAGCAGGTCCTCGCTGAGAAGGATGCGGCCTGCTGAGTCGAATTCTATGAGTTCGCTGCCTGCGATGAACTCCTCAAGGACCTCCGCTGCCTCAAGACCCCCGGCAAAGGGATTTTCAGTGGCTGCCAGGATTTTCTCCGTGCTTTCGGGCGCGTAGATGCGGATGACCCCTTTGTAGCAGTCATAGGTCACGAGGTATTTGCCGCCGTTTTTTATCTGCGAACGCCACTCCGCCGGAATCGTGATGCGATTCCGATCGTCGAGCTTTCCTTTGGTTTTTCCAAGGAACTCGCAACTGGAGGTTTTGGCGGACATTGGGTGGCAACTGCTACTGCGCCCCATCCAACCGCACATGCGCCCCATTTGCACGTCCAAAATGCACACAAACGCCTCCTCGCGCGGGGAAATTGTGATTTGGTAATTTCGATGGTGACGGGAAAGTTATTCACAGTTTCGAAAATTTTAATTTATTGATCCATAACGAATTAAATATTTGCAGAAGAAAATTTCAACACATTTTCCCAGATATATTCCCGGATGTTAACAAGCTTTCCTCGTTTTATTAACAGCTTGTTCACAATTTCGCATGAAAAAATTATTTTGAACCGCGAAGCAGGAACGGAGCGCGTGGGAATGTGACGCAGTTTTTTTGGACAACGCGGAGGCGCCGTGAAAAAAGAGCGCGTCCGTGGGTTTGCGGCGGGTGGTGTGCAGGAAACGGGAGCGGGCGGGCACGTTTGGGTTTCGCGCTGCGGGGGAACCCTCGCCCTGTGTTTTTACGCCGGAACAGGCGGGCCGCCTTCCCTTGGGGCGCCATGCCCATGGATCTTTCCGGACCAGACGGGATTTTCCGTTGGCGGGAGGGGGATGGACGGGCAAAAAGCCCCGTTTTTCAATGAGAACCGTTTCCAAGGGGACGATTGGGGCATGGGTGGCGGCGTGCCGGCCCAAGACACTGGCGGCGGCCGCGGCGCCAATCGCGGTCGGAACCGCCGCAGGCTGGCGGCATGCTGGCGGCGGCGTGGACGCCATCCGCTGGGACCTCGCGGCCAGCGCGCTGGTCTTCGCGCTCCTGACGCAAATCACGTGCAACATCTCCAACGACCTTGGCGACTTCCTGCGCGGGGCCGACACGCCCCGCCGGGTTGGTCCCGCGCGCATGGCCGCCACGGGCGCGCTCACGCCCGGGCAATTGCGCCTCGGCGCGGCCGTTTGCGCCTTGGCGGCCTTTGCCGCCGGCCTGCCGCTGGCGATCGCCCGGGGATGGTGGCTGGTCATGGTGGGCGCGCCGAGCCTGCTTGCCGCCTTCGCCTACACCAATGGCCCGTTTCCCCTGGCCTACAAGGGCCTTGGCGACGCCTTTGTGCTCATTTTCTTCGGATTTGTGGCGACGCTCTTTTCCGCCCATGCCCAGTGCGGCTGCCTCCCCGTGGCGGCATGGGTCGGGGGGGGGGCTTGCGGATTGCTCGCGGTGAACATCCTGCTTGTGAACAACACCCGCGACATGGAGACGGACGCCGCCGCTGGCAAGCGCACCACCGTCGTCCGCCTTGGACGCGGTTTTGCCCGCGATTTTTACACGCTGAACGTCTTGCTCGCCGTCGGGGTCCCGATCCTTTTCCTGCTTTGGGAGGCCCGTGCCGCAGGATTCCTGGACGTGGTCATGGGGATGAAAGACGCTCCGCCTGCATTCGGCAGCCGTCCGCCCTGGCCCGTGCTTTTGCTTTTGCCAAGCGCGCCGCTGGCATGGTGGGTGGCGCGAAAATTCCGGGGTGTTCCCGATGCCACGCCAGCCGCCTACAACCCGGTTCTCGGCAAGAGCGCGTTGCTGCTGCTGCTGCATGCCGCATTCCTCACCATCGCCATTGCCGCCTCCTGAGGGCGAACAAAGGCCGTCCAGCCGGGCGTTCTCCCCTTGTCACTTTGGCGGGAACAAGGTGTTGGAAGGTGGCGGAAAGATTCTTTTCGAAAAAAATCAAAAAACGGCTTGACCCGCGCCGGGAAATCCATTCCTTGGCGTCCCTCAAAACCGAACCTTTTGGGGTCATAGCTCAGTTGGTAGAGCGCTTGCATGGCATGCAAGAGGTCAGGAGTTCGACCCTCCTTGGCTCCACCATTTCAAATGGCCCGCCGGACTTGTTCCGGCGGGTTTTTTGTTGGCGGAGGCCCGCGTGTCATCCAGCCCGCGACCGGCGCCAGCGGCATTCCCCCGCCCCGAACCTGACATGTTGGAACTTAATGGAATCTGCCTGCGCTACGGGCACCAATTGCTTTTTGAAGACGTCATCGCGACCATTGGCGCGCATGACCACATTGGCCTCGCCGGTCTCAATGGCTCGGGGAAATCCACCCTGCTGCGGATGCTTTCCGGCCTTGTGGAGCCGGATTCCGGCGAGATCCGCCGCGCGCGCGGCACCACCATCGGCTATCTTCCGCAGGACGGCATTGAGACGCACGGGCGGCCGCTCTTTGTCGAGGTGGAGCAGGCCTTGGATGACATTGTGGAGCTTCGCGCAAATGTCGCCGGGCTTTCCGCCCGCCTGCCGGGGATGGATCCCGCGTCGGCCGAATATCGCGAATCACTGGAATTGTTGGGTGACTGGGAGCGAAAGCTGGAGGACTCCGGGGCCGACAAGGTGAAATCGCGGGTCGAGCGTGTCCTGCTCGGCCTTGGCTTCTCCATGCAGGACATGGCCCGCGACACCGGCGAATTTTCCGGGGGGTGGCAGATGCGCATCGCCCTCGCGAAGCTCCTGCTGCGCGAACCTTCGCTGTTGCTCATGGACGAGCCGACCAACCACCTCGACATCGAATCGCAGCGCTGGCTTGAAAACTGGCTTCGCGGCCACCGCGGCGCCTTTGTCCTCGTCTCCCACGACCGCGCGTTTTTCGACGCCGTCTGCACGCGCACCTTCGCCCTGCACCGTGCGCGCCTTGAGGACTATGCCGGCAATCTCACCCATTACGAAAAAACCTCCGCCCTTCTGCGCGAACAGCAACGCGCCGCCGCCGCCAAACAACAACGCGAAATTGAGAAAACGGAGCGCTTCATAGATCGTTTCCGCGCCACGGCCAGCAAAGCCTCGCAGGTGCAAAGCCGCATCAAGGCGCTCGGCAAGATCGAACGCATCGCGGCCGAGGAGGAGGACGAGACCGCCATCACCTTCCGCTTTCCAAACCCGCCAGCCAGCGGCCAGTGCGTGCTCAAGCTTGAGGGCGCCGGCAAGCACTACGGCGCCCTGCGCGTGTTCGACAATGTGGATTTCCAGCTCGAACGGGGGGAGCGGCTCGCGATCGTCGGCCCCAACGGCGCCGGAAAATCAACTTTTGTCCGCATCCTTGCCGGGAGCGAACCCCTGACCTCGGGGACGCGCACGGAGGGCTTGCGTGTCTCGATCGCCCACTTTGCCCAGCACCAGGCCGCCGAGCTTGACCCGGATCTCGACGTGCTTGAGACCGTCAACGCTGTCGCCACAGGCGAGGGGCGCGCCCGCCTGCGCGGCCTCCTTGGGGCCTTTCTCTTTCGTGGCGAGGATGTTTTCAAAAAAGTCTCCGTGCTTTCCGGCGGCGAGCGCAACCGCCTGGCCCTCGCCCGCCTCCTGCTCCGCCCCTTCAACTTCCTCATCCTCGACGAGCCGACCAACCACCTCGACATGCGATCCAAGGCCGTGCTCGCCGACGCCATCCGCCACTACGCGGGCACCTTCGTCATCGTCTCCCACGACCGCGCCTTCCTCGATCCGCTCGTGACCAAGGTGCTTGAGATCCGCGCCGGGCGCCTCCGCCTTTTTCACGGCAACATCACCCACTACCTCGAGACCACCGAGGCGGAGCGCCGCCGCGCCGGCAATGACGGCAATGACGCCCCCCTTCGCGCCCTTTCCAACGAAAGCGCCGGCACCGCCCCCGCCGCGCACCCGGTCACTCCGGCGACCTCCGTCACCGACCCACGGGAGCGCCGCCGCCGCATTGCCGAACGCAACGCCCGCCTCGCTCCCTTGCGCAAACAGGCCTCCGTTATCGAGGAACGCATCACCACCCTCGAAACCGAGATCGCCAACTGGGAACAACGGATGGCCGACCCCGATTTTTTCAAAAAGGGCGCCAACACGAAATCCGTGATGGACTCCTACAACGCCGCCAAGGCTGAAACGGAAACCGCCTATGCCCGCTGGGCCGCCCTCGCCGACGAAATCGCGGCCATTGAGCAAGGGTGACATCGCTCTGCCCTTCCTCATGTTCCCTCTTCCATTTTTTTGGGACGAAGGGGTGTTTTCGCATGTGAAAATGACGGAAAAGACGGAAAACCAGCCCGAAACCGGGTTTTTGACATGAAAAGGGAGAGCTGGGAGAGAAAACAGGGGGTTGTGGAATCGGATCCGGATTCATTTGCCGCCCCGCCCCGGATTCTCCCGTGCATCAAGATCCTTCCAAGCCTCCGGATGGATTTTCCCGGAGATTCCCGAAATATTTTCCGCCCTTGTCTGAAAGTTTTATTTTCCGGGAGCACATTGGGATGGGCAAACCCGCGGCAGGGTTTAGATTGCCGCCATCCCTTTTCCCCGTTTCGAATCCTTTTTGAAAAATGCCTGAGAAATTCGAGGTTGAATCTTACCTGGAGCATTTTGCGAAAGCCGCGCACACGGCCGGTTTCGGCGTGACGCAGTACGGCGAGGCTGGAGAATTCCCGCTTTTGGCGGCGGATCTCAACCCGGGACACCCCAAGATGAGCGCCTATCTTTCCACCGGAATCCATGGCGACGAACCGGCGGGACCGCTCGCACTCCTTGCCTTGATGCGCCAACGGTGGTTCGACCCGGAAATCGCCTGGCACATCCTCCCGCTGCTTAATCCGACCGGGATGGAGGCGGGCACCCGCGAGTCCCAACTTTCAAAACTCGACCTGAATCGCGACTTCCGTTCCCCAAAAGCCCACGAGACCCGCGCCCTCCTGCAATGGCTGGGGCATCATGGGCGCCCTTACGATCTTGCCCTCTGCCTGCACGAGGATTGGGAAGCCAAGGGTTTTTATCTTTACGAAATAAACGCCCCCGGCGCCGCCCAGCCTGGCCGGGTCATTTTGCAATCCGTAGAGCCTGTCATCGGGATCGATCATTCGCCTGAGATCGACGGCCTTCCCGCGCTCAATGGGCGGATACATCCCCACACCGTCACCTCGTTGGAGACCGTCGAAAAGTGGCCTGAGCAACTCTATATCCAGCACCGCCACGCCGCGCTTTCATTCACCCTCGAAACCCCCTCCTCCCAGCCGCTTCCTTCCCGCGTGATCGCCCACATCGTCGCCATCAAAACCGCCGTGGCCCAGCTCCTTGCCCCGCGCCTTGACAATATTTTTGACATATAAGTACCGCAATCGCAGGAAAATATGAAAATGGCCTGAACGGCGTTTGAAAATTGATGCGGAAAAATCCGATGAGGAATTTCTATGTTTCTTTGGGTCCGCCAGGAGTCCCGGTTTTGTTGTGAATTTTGCTTTTTGTGGATGGAATTCACTCCAGCCGTTTGCGGAGGTGGGCGGGGGGGAGGTTCAGGGCGTCGCGGTATTTGGCTATGGTGCGGCGGGCGACGGTGAAACCGCGTTTTTTGAGTTCGCGAGACAAGGCCTCGTCGCTGAGTGGGGCGTCGTGCGGCTCATTTGCGATGATTTTTTCAAGGAGTGTGCGCACGCTGCTGTTTGCGAGGTTTTCGCCGCTTTCCGAGGTGAATCCGGAAGGGAAGAAATAGCGCAGTTCCTTGACTCCGTAGGGGGTTGAGGCGCTTTTGTTGGCGATGGCGCGGCTGACGGTTGTCTCGTGGACGCCGAGTTCCTTGGCGAATTGGGCCATTGTGAGCGGGCGCAGCTTGCGGGGGCCGTGCTCAAAGTAGTCGGGCTGGTACTGGAGGATGAGGCGGGCGATTTTTGCGAGGGTTTGCTGGCGTTGTTCGACGGCGCCGATGAGGAAGCGGCCTTCGCGGATTTTTTCCGAGATGTACTCCCGGTCGCCCTCCCGGAGGTTTTTGTCGCCGAGACGGCTCTTGTATTCCGGGTTGAGGCGCAGGCGTGGCAGGATTTCGTTGTGGACGATGGCTTCCCAGGCGTCGTCGGTGGCATTGCGCTGGAAGGTGATCTCGGGGGCGATGATGCGGTTTTCGTCCCTTTCAAACGGGCGGGCGGGGTTGGTTTCGAGCTTTCCAAGGATTGCGAAGGCGTCGTGGACCGTGGAGATGGGGACACGGTGGGCGGCGGCGATGTCGGGGATGCGGCGTTTGAGGAGGAGCGGGTAGCTCTTTTCAAGGATGGCGATGGCGAGGTTGAATGATTTCCCAAGGTCGTTGTCCGGGGCGGGGTTGCGGTTTTGTCCCTGGCTTTGGCGCAATTGGATGAGGAGGCACTCGCGGATGCTGGCGGCGCCGATCCCGGGTGGATCAAAGCCTTGGAGCAGCCGCAGGGCGGTGTTGAGGGTGGAGAGGGCATGGCCGGTCTGGAGGGCGATGTCGCCGAGGCTGGCCGTCACGAAGCCATGCGGGTCAAGTTCGCCGACAAGGGTTTCGAGGGCGGCGAGCACGGGGGCGTTGGGGGCCAGTTCGCGGGCTTGCGCGAGGAGATGGGTTTCGAGGGAGGGGGCGCCTTGCGGGGCGGTGTCGAAGATGTGCTGGCGGAACTTTTCCTGCTCCTCGGGCGTGGCGGATGTGGCGGATGTGATGGCGGTGTCGTCCCTGAAGCCGTCCTCGTGGTCATCGCGTATTTTTTGGAGGATTTCGTTGTAGTCATCGTCAGGCATGGGCGTGTCGAGCCTGGCTTGGCGCATGGGCGCGGTGGAGGCGTCGGCGTCGGCGTCCGTGGAGTCGCCCGAGGCATCGGCGCAGGCGGGCGTGGCGTCCGCGGCCGTGGGAGCCGGAACGGTGGGGATGTCCGGCTCGGCGGGGGCGAGTTCCTCAAGCAGCGGGTTTGTGGTGAGGCTGTTGTTGATTTCCTGCCGCAGTTCGGAGGTGGGGATCTGGAGTATGCGCAGGGACTGGCGCAACTGCGGGGTCAGGATGATTTTCTGGGCCTGGTGCTGGCTTTGCTGTAGACCTTGCGCGAGGCTACTCATGGGCGGGGTGGTTGCGGGGAGATTAGTCGAGGCTTATGCGGATGTGGAAGGTGTCCGTGGCGCCCGGGGGCACCCATCGCAGGCCATTTTTGAGGGCCGGGGCGTTGGGCGGGGCGGCCCAGGGTTCGACGCAGTAGAACGGGGAGTCAGGGGCGGCGGTCCACGTGACACAAGTTGTCCGCGCGTCAGGCACGGAATCCTCCCCGATCTGGAGGCTGATGTTTTCCTCGCCGGAGCGGGGGCCGAAGGTGACGATGTTGGTTCTCAATCGCGTGTGAATGGCGTCGCTCAGGCCGGGATCCGCGAAATCGGGTTGGAGGCTCGCGAGGCCGGGGTGGGGGGCCAGCTTTCCGTCGGCGGCGTGGCGCCAGATTTTTTTTGCCGGGATGCTGGCTTGGTAGTCGGCCCGCGCGAGGCCGGGGTGCCATGGCAGGCCGAAATAGGGGTGGTGGCCTGGCGCCCAGGGGATGGGGCGGGTGTCGTCGTTGCGGAGCACGAGGTCGCACTCAAGGGCCAGTTCGGCGAAGGTGTAGCGGACGTTGAAGGCGTAGGTGAAGGGGTAGGCCTCGTTGGCGTCCGGAGAGGGGTGGAAAAGGGCGTCGAGAGTGTTTTTTGAGGCGGAAACGATGGAAAATCGGCCCTGGCGTGCGATTCCGTGAAGGGGCATGGGGCGGATCTTGCCATCGGGGTCGCTCCAAAAGAAGCGTTGTCCGTCCGCGTAACAACGTCCGCAAAAAGGGAAGAGGATCGGGTTTCCCCCGCGGATGCCCGCGTAGTCGGACATGTCCGGGTTTTCAGGCCAGTAAATCACGTTGCGTGAAGTAGTTGGAAGTTTGAGAACCCAGGATTGCAGGCGCGCGCCGCGCTGGACGTTGGCGGTGAAAGTGGAGGCGCCGAGCTGCCAGCGCTGCAGGGTTTCTTCGTTGTGGGAGATGGTTTCCATCGTTTTTCCGTGGGCGACGTTAAACCGTCCGGATGACTCTGCGGCAAGTTTTTTGGGCCGGTTTGGCCCGATTCTTGCTTGCGAATGTGCCTGTTGCATGAGGACACCGGGTGAAGGGGCGCGGCGGGGCGCTCGTTTTCTTCTGTTTTCGGCGGGTGCGTTCCGCCTTGCACGGTGCGTTCCGGGACGGCAACCTGCGGGCCTTCTTCTCCATGCTGGCATTCATCAAACGATTACTTGGACGCGACGAGCGCTTCTTCACCTTGCTTGAAGCCAGCGCGCAGCAGGCGCACACGAGCGTGAGGATTCTGCGGAGCCTCCACTCGGCGATAGGGCAGCCGAATTTCGACACGGTGCTCGCCGAGCTTGACGAGTCCCGGCGCAAGGACAAGCGCATCGCGCAGGAGATCACGCGCGCGTTGTGCGCCACCTTTGTCACGCCCATTGAGCGCGAGGACATCGAGGCATTGGCCAACGCCCTTTACAAGATCCCGAAGATGACGGGCAAGATTGGCGGGCGGATTGCGATCAGCCCCGAGCGTTTCACTAATCCGCATGTCGCGAAACAGCTGCAAATGCTCGAGGAGGCCACGGCCATCGTGATCCGCATGACCGGCCTGCTGCGGAAAATCTCCGAGGTGGAAAAAATCCAGGCGGCGTACGAAAACCTCCAATCGGTGGAGGGGGATGCGGACAAGCTCATGGCGGGTGTCCTGCGCGACCTTTATCTTGGTGGCGCCGATGCGAAGGAGGTTTTCATCATGTCGGACATTTATGAGTACCTTGAGCGCTCCATCGACCTGTGTCGCGACGCCGGGAAGGTCGTGTTTCAAGTGGCTCTCAAATATGCCTGAGGCGCGCGGCCTGCCTTTGTGCCGCCCGTCCGTCACGGATTTCTCCCGACCTTGGAATTCCCCTTTCACGCATGACACTGATATTTCTCGTTCTTTTTGCCGCGCTGGTATTTGAGTACATCAACGGTTTTCATGATGCCGCCAATGCCATCGCCACGGTCGTCTCGACCAAAGTGCTCACGCCGCGGACGGCGATCTTGCTTGCCGCGGGCATGAATCTGGTGGGCGCGATGCTCGGCGTGCAGGTTGCGAAGACGATCCAAACCGGGTACGTGAACACGGATGCCGTGACGATGGAGGTCATTTTCGCGGCATTGCTGGCAAGCGTGGTCTGGGGCTTGGTGACCTGGGTTGCCGGCATTCCCTCCAGTTCCAGTCATGCGCTCATCGGCGGGCTGTGCGGCGCCGTGCTGGCCAACACAAACCTCGACTGGGGTTCGTTGATTTGGAACGCGGTGGTTGTTGAAAACGGCGTTGGAAAACACGTCGGCCTCTGGCCCAAACTCATTCAACCAATGCTGCTTTCGCCGCTGTTTGGCATGATGCTTGGCGCGTTTTTCATGCTCGTGCTCACGTTTCTTGTGCGCAAGCGCCGCCCGATGCATGTGCAACGCGTGTTCGGGAAGTTGCAGATCATTTCCGCCGCCGGCATGGGACTCAGCCATGGCATGAATGATGCCCAGAAGACGATGGGGATCGTCACACTTGCCCTCTTTGCCGGGACAAACGGTAATTTTTTTGAGGGTTTGCCGGGTTTTCTCTCCTTTTTGCGCATTGACGAAATGGGGCATGTGCCGCGCTGGGTGCAAATCTTGTGCGCGGTGACCATCGCGGCAGGCACGGCTGGCGGCGGCTGGCGCATCATCCGCACGATGGGTCACAAGATGGTGAGGTTGCAGCCTGTTCATGGTTTTGCGGCCGAAACCAGCGCCGGCCTTGTCATCCAAGGCGCGAGTGCGCTGGGCATCCCGCTTTCGACCACGCATGTCATCTCCACCTCCATCATGGGCGTCGGGGCAACGAAGCGTTTTAGCGCCGTGAAGTGGGGGATTGTCGGGCGGATTGTCTGGGCCTGGGTGCTCACCTTGCCTGCCACGGCGGCCATCGGCTATGGCGCGTTTCAGGTTGTCTCCCTTGGCTCCCCCGCCACACGGGTGGGGGATGTGGGCGTGCCGCCGGCGGCGAAATCCAGTGAAAAAAATGCCGGGAATGAGAAAGAACGGCCTGCGGGGCCATTGAAACCCCGGTCCGCCACCCCCTCTGTTGCCGCTTCCCCAGCACCGTGAACCTGCCGCATCCAGAACCGGGTTCTGCCGCCGCGCGCCTGCCGGCGCAGCCTGCGGTGGAGACCCTCGCGGGTGTCCTGGAGCGGATCATTTTTTTCAACGAGGAAAATCATTACACGATAGGCGAGCTGTGCCCCGACCCGCCCTCCCGTGACGCGCCTTTGCCGGCGCCGGTGATCATCACCGGCGTGCTTCCCGGTGTGCGGTGTGGCGAGACGCTCGAGCTTGCGGGTGTCTGGGCGTTCCATCGCGAGCATGGGGCGCAGTTCAAGGTGCGCTCATTCAAGGCCCGCCTGCCATCCAGCGTGCATGGCATCCGCAAGTACCTCGGCAGCGGCCTCGTCCCCGGCATCGGCAAAACCTATGCCAGAAAAATCGTGGATAAATTCGGCGAAAAAACCCTCGAAGTCATTTCCACGCAATCTGCCCGCCTGCGCGAAGTGCCGGGTATCGGCGCCAAACGGGCGGTCGAGATCAAGAAGGCTTGGGAGGACCAGAGCGCCACGCGCGATGTGATGGTTTTTCTGCACGCCCATGGCGTCTCCACCTCGCAATGCCTGCGGATCATACGCCAATACGGCCCGTTTGCGAAGATGCTTCTCGAAAACGAGCCGTATAAAATCGCCCGCGAGATCGATGGCATTGGTTTTCGCACCGCCGACCGCATTGCGCGCAATCTCGGCCTCCCCACGGAGGGGGCGGCGCGCATTGAGGCTGGCATCATGCACGCGCACAAGGAGTTGGAGGAGGATGGGCACACCGCGGTCATGCCCGGCGCCTTGCTCGCCCGCGCGATGGAGGTTCTTGAGGTCGCCTCGGAGAAGGTGGCCTCCGTTCTTGATCTTCTTGTCGGGAAAGGGCGGCTTGAGGCGGGGCCGGACGGCAGCCTGCAATCCCCGAGGCAGGCCCGGGCCGAGGAGCAGATCGCCGCGGCTGTCGAACGGCTGCTCGCCGCCCCCAGCGCCTTCCCGCCCATCCAAGTCGAACGCGCGATCGCCTGGGCGCAGGACAGGGCGGGATTTGCTTTCGCGCCCGCCCAGGTGGACGCCATCCGATCCGCCCTCGCCAACAAATTCACCATTCTCACCGGCGGTCCCGGCACTGGAAAAACCACCATCCTGTCCGCCTTGACGGCCATTCTTGTCGCAAAAAAGGTCCGGATTGTGCTCGCCGCCCCCACCGGGCGCGCCGCCCAGCGCATGGCGGAAACCACCCGTTTGCAAGCTTCCACCATTCACCGGCTTCTCAAATACGAACCCGAGGCGCATCGTTTCCACCACAACGAGGAAAATCCGATCTCGGCCGGGATCCTTGTCGTCGATGAGGCAAGCATGCTGGACAACCGCCTTGCCGGCGCCCTTTTGTGCGCGGTGCCCGCCAATGCCCATGTCCTTCTTGTTGGCGACACACACCAGCTCCCCAGTGTCGGGCCGGGCAATGTGCTGCAAGACCTCGCCACCTGCGGGCGCATCCCCGTGACAACCCTCACCGCGATTCATCGGCAGGGCGCCCGCAGCCAGATTGTTGCCACCGCGCACAACATTCTTCAGGGAAATCCCGTGCTTCCGGCGACAAACACCGCCTATGACCCTGGGGCCGAGATCCAGTTTCTCCCCGTTCCCGATGCCGGGGGTTGTCTCGAAACCGTGGTCCGGCTCTGCGGCGACCTTTTGCCGGCGAATCACAAGCTTGATCCATTCCGCGACATCGAAGTGCTTGCGCCAATGCACAAGGGCATCGCCGGCGTTCAGTCCATCAACGCGGCCTTGCAGCTTGCCTTGGGGAAATCGCATGCCGCCACGGCGGGAGGGCCGGACAGGGCTTCCAGGGCGGGTGCGGCCGGCGTGCCCGCCCATTCGCGCCTTGAGCCTGGGGACAAGGTCATCCAGACCCGGAACAATTACGACAAGGGCGTCTTTAACGGCGATTTGGGCCGCGTCCGCGCCATCCATCCCGAGACGGGCGTCCTTTCCGCCGAATTTGACGCCGCCACCGCCGATTACGACCGCGCCGAGCAGGATGAGCTTCAGCTCGCCTATGCCATCACCATTCACAAATCCCAAGGCAGCGAGTTTGACACGGTTGTCATCCCCCTCGTGAAAGCCCACTTCCTGATGCTCCAACGCAACCTGATTTACACCGCCATCACACGGGGGCGAAAACGGGTCATTCTTGTCGGGGATCCTGCCGCCTACACGCTCGCCGTGCGCAATGCCGAATCCCTCCGGCGTCACACCCTGCTCCCGTTCCGTCTGGGGAAAATCCTGGGGAAGTGCTGAATTTTCGGAGCGGATCCCGCCTTGGATTGCGGCGCGGCATCCGGGCTGGCGTGGAAAAAATGTGGCCCGCCGGGGCGTCGAAAATGGGCCGTGGAGCGGTTGGCGGGGGGAGGCGTGGAAATGGCTCAATGGCCAGGGTCGCCAAGATCAGAAGCGGGGAACTGCGAAGGGGATGTGTGGCCGGCCGGGGTGGCGGAAGGACTTGCGCCCTTGGGAGGGGAGAGCAGGGCGACGAATTCGGCGTGGTAAATGTCGGCAAGGCATTTTCGGAGAAAATCGGGGGTCGCGGCCAGGGCGGCATCAAAATCGGGGTCGCCAGGGTGGGCGGGCGGAGTGGCGACGCGAGAGAGGGGGGCGGGGGGCGGGGTGTCGCATCCCTCAACGAAATCCGGATCAAACTCGTCGCCGCCTTGGATGGCCTCAAGCGGGGGGACATCCTCGGAGGCCTGCGCCTGGGGCTGCGCGGAAACGCTGCGAACTCCCGGGGAGGCGTCCGGCTCCACTTCCCCGCCCGCGTCATGCCCGCCAAGAAGGGGCGAGCGCGGGGCGGTTGGGATGTTCCAGGTGGAGGTGCGGGGCGCGTTGGCGGGGCGCGGAATGGCCAGCGGGGGTGGAGGGTCGCGGCGCGGCAGGGGCGGCATGGAAAGGCCGCCGATGGCAGCCGCCCCATGCGGGTTTCCGGCGGGCAGGCGGGTGTCTCCGCCGTCATTTTCCCCGCTGTCCGCCGGTGGCGGGATGCCTATTTTTTTTTCGCCAGCCTCCTGGGGGAGGCTGGCTGCGAGACCGGCGACTTGCTTGATGAGGGTGTCTATGGCCCGACTTCGGCTTTGCTCGACGGCCTTCAAGAGCGTGACCTCGAAGTTCGCGCGCTCGGAGAGTCCGTTTTTCAGGCTGTATTCGCCGGCCTGCAGCGTTTCGAGCATCCGCAGGTATTGTTCCGTGGTGAGCGGCGGCACGGCGTCGCCGTCGGAAAAGGCCGGGGCGGCGGGGTTTTGTATCGTGGCGCGAAGGGCTTCGCGGACGCGCGTCTGGATGTCCTGATGAATGCGGACAAGGTCGCGTCCGTCCGCGAAAAATTTGTCCGAGATGGCGACGACGGTTTTGTAATCGGCGGCGGACATGGCCTGAAAGAGCGCCTTGATTTCCTCGATGGAGGCGATGCCGTAGATGTTCGCGACATCGTCCGCCGTGATGTTTTTTCCGCAGAATGAGATGGCTTGGTCGAGGATGGATTGCGAGTCGCGCATCCCGCCTTTTGCCAGGCGGGCGATCGTGAGCAGGGCATCCGGGGTGGCCTCGATGCCGTCTGTTTTGGCGATGAGGGTGAGCCGCTCGGCGATCTGCTTTTCGGAGATGGCCTGAAACTCGAATCGCTGGCAGCGGGATGTGATCGTGGGAAGGACTTTGTCGGCCTCGGTGGTGGCAAATATGAATTTGATGTGGGGCGGGGGCTCCTCGAGCGTTTTCAGAAGCGCGTTGAAGGCCTCCTTGGTGAGCTGGTGGACCTCGTCTATGATGAAGATTTTGAACTGGCACTGGGCCGGGGCATACTGGCACTCGTCGCGGATGGTCTTGGCATCGTCGATGCTGCGGTTGGTCGCGGCGTCAATCTCGATGACGTCCATGCACGCGCCCGCGACGATGGCCTGGCAGATGGGGTCGTCGAGCGGAGGGGCGACCTTGGGGCCGTTGGTGCAGTTCAGGGCTTTTGCGAAGATGCGCGCGGTGGTGGTCTTGCCCGTGCCGCGCGGGCCGACAAAGAGATAGGCATGGCCGATGCGGTTGGTCTCGATGGCGTTTTTGAGTGTGCGGACAATGTGTTCCTGCCCGACGATTTCGTCGAACTGTTGCGGGCGCCATCTGCGGGCGATTACTTGGTAGCCTTCTGCCATGTGTGGTTTTTCCGTGTGCTTTGTTGTGCTCTCGTGTGTCCATTGGCAAGAATTGTCCCAAGGCGTGCTTGTCAAGAAAGCGGGAAAACGGGGCGGGGCGGTTTGCCCGGTTGTCATCAAACGTGGCGGCGTGCCGCTTTTTTGCTTCCTTAAAAAATGGGCTTCACGGATTATCCGGGGAGCATTTTTTCCAATGAAACCCAGCCTCCGCATGCGCTTTCACGCCCCGTTCCGCCCGTTTTCCAGCCTGTTTTTCGCCGCCGCGGCCGCGTTGGGCGCCGCCGCTCTCACGCCCGTCCACGTGGATGGTGCCATCATCACCATCAAGCAATTCGAGTCGAAAACGCCGGCGGACCTTGCGGGGGCCGGGTGGGATGGAAACCTCTCAACCCTGCGGTTTTCCGGCACCATACCGCCCGCCGTCAGCATCTCCTCCATCTTTTCGGCGCTTCTGATCACGGAGGATGCCACGTTTGCCGCCGGGGCGGGCACGTCGGAGCAGCGCCTCTTCATCGGCCCCTCGCAAAGTGATGGCGCGGCGGTTTCCGGGGCCGTGCGCATCACGGCCGGCAAGAATGTCGTGGTCTCGGGCAACAACGATTCGGCGATCTTGATTGCCGCGGGGAGTGCCCTGCACGTCGGCCCGGTCAACTCCACGGCAGGCACGGGCGGGTTGACCATCACGGAGAACTCCTCGGCCCACGGTGGCGGCCTGCGCATCCTTGGCCCTGACGGGGCGGAGGGGACCGGCTCGCTTGCGCGGCTGGAGAATGTGGTTTTCTCCAAAAACACCGCCGAGGCCCGCGTGCCGGAAGGGGCGGGGGCGGGAGCTCCGCAGGAGGGCGGATTGGGGGGGGCGGTGTTTGCCGTCCAGCCCGGCCTTTTGGAATTGCTCAACACGCGTTTCACCGAAAACACAGCCGTGCACGGCGGCGCGGTGTACGGGCGCGGGGGCACGCTCTCGTTCCACAGCACGGTGGAGTTTGCCAAGAACACCGCGAATGGCACCGGCGGCGCGATTCATGTCGACTCCGGGGCCTCCCTCACGCTCGCCGCGGTCAAATTCACCGAGAACACCGCCGCCAATGGCGGTGCGCTGCACATGGCAGGGAGCGGGACGACGGGCGTCATTTCCGGGACGGGATTCACCGGGAACGCCGCCTCCGGATCCCCCGGCGAAACACCATCCGGCGGCGGGGCGATCCACCTCGTCGACACCGCCGCCCTCCAGCTGGCAACCTCCACCTTCACGGGAAACACATCCGCAGCGGCGGGCGGCGCGCTGTTCCTTGAAGGCGCCACGTTGACGGCCGCCACGCGCGCCAGCTCCGACGACCCCTCCAAGGAGCTGGGCAACACCTTCACCCGGAACACCGCCGCGACGGCGGGTGGGGCGGTTTACGCCACAAACGGCTCCGGCCTCGCGCTCACCGACGCCACTTTCACCCAAAACACGGCGGCCACGGGCGGCGCTGCGATCCATCTGGAAAACAGCTCCAACGCGCGCCTCATTGTCTCGGCGGCAAAAACCGTCCTTTTCACGGGCAACACCACCGGGGCGGATCCCTCCACCTCCATCCCCAACTCGATTCACATCAACACGGGCATGGCGAGGACGGCTGGCGACACCGCCACGTCGAGCCTCGAGTTTGTCGCCACAGCCACGGGAACCTTTGATCTTCGCGATCCCATGAGCGGCCACGCGGGGCTTGCCGCCGTTGGCGAAACCCCGGCCCTCAAGGGCGTCATCAACATCTCCAAACTGGGGGAAGGGGAGCTGGTTTTGCACGGCGCAAGCCGTTTCACGCAGCAGGCCGGCACGGATTCGAGCGTCAAATTCGACCTCGCCGCCGGAAAGCTCCACCTCGCAAGCGCGGGGGCCTACAACGCCACCATCGACAATGAATCCGCCGAGGCCCCGGCGGGCGGGCTTCACCTCGGCCCCTCCTCGACCTTCACCATTTCGGGTGACGCCACCCTCTCCATCGCTGGCGGCAACACCATCGAGGCGGGCACCATCACCCTTTATCGCACGGGCAAACTCCTTTTCGATCTTGGCAATGTGGCCGAGCCTGCGGCCTCCGCCGCCATGCTCACGCTTGCCGGCGGCGCCGAAAAAGTGCTCCTCGACGCCACCACGCTGGTGCTTTCCAACTTCGCCAACATCGCCGACGGCACCCACCGGCTTGTGGATGCCAGCGCCACCACGGCCGCCATCGACGAGGCCGGATTTCATGCGCCGGAGACCCTCGTGCTGGACGGCGTCGAGGGTGCCAGGGGCATCCGCGGCGTCGATGGCATCGCGCGCATGCTCACCCTTGGCGCCAGCGTCGAGGACCGCACCCTTTCCCTCATCGTGGAAACCACCGGCGAATTGGCGGACGCCGCGGCGCTCACCTGGACGGGCAAGGCGGGCGACGTGTGGGGCCATGCCTCCAGCGCCGCAAACTGGTCCGGAAAAACCTCGGACGGCCTCGTGGCCACGACATTTCGCGATGGCGACTCGGTCACGTTTGGCGATTCGCCATTCGACCCGAACGTGCCAACCGCGCCGCGCAACGTCCAGATTGACGGAACCGTCCGCCCCGCCTCCGTTTCCCTCAACAACAACCAGACCCCGCTCGTGTTCAGCGGCGGGCGCATCGAGTCGGATGGCAGCCTGACGCTCTCCACCCCCGTCGGCCTGTCCCTCAAGGACACCACGGCTTCGTTTGCGGAGGGAATCGTGGTGAACAACACCGGGTCGACTTCCGGGGAGCATCCGCTCACGCTCGACAACGCCGTGCTCTCCACAAGCGGCAAGGCCGAGTTCCACGGCGCGCTGTTTCTCGGCAGGCAGCCGGAATCGGGTGACGAGACGCCCGCCCCCGCCGTGCCGGAATCCACCGGCAGGCTTGAGGCGCGCGACATCGAGATCCACGGCTATGTCATGGGGGACGGCACTCTTGCCGCCGGCGGCACCATCCTGAACAAGGGCACGATTGCCGCGGGGCACAACGGCAAGCGCGGCACGATCAGCCTCGCCGGCCCCCTGGAAAACGAGGGAACGATCCGCGTGAAATATCTCTCCGACCTCACATACGACAGGCTGCGCAACATTGGCGAGGCGGACATCGTGATCGGCGGCACCATCCTCTACTATGTGGACTCAAAATGGCTCGAGAATAACAACGAGATCCTCCCCGGATTCCTTGAGCGCGACGCCACCGCTGGCACCATCCGCATTTCCGGCGATGCCACCCTCGCCTTCGTGGACCCGACCATGAAAGGCACGCTCGTGGATGCCGCCACGGGTTCGGTTCGCATCTCCCGCCAATACAACCTCGCCAACGTCCACGACGGGCTTGGGCAGTTTGTCAACGAACTGGCCACCCGCGCCTGGCAGGGCAACGCCTATGCCGCCTATCTGCTGGGCATGACCGAAGGCTCGACGGGCTACGACCCCGTCTCCATCGCCGCCGCCTCCCCGATCGGCTTTGGCGCCATGCCCGCCCTCCTGAACCGCGCCGCCAACGATTCCACACAATCGCTGCGCGAACATCTGGAGAGCCGCTTTTCTTATCGTCTGGGAGCCGAAAAACGGGGGGATGCGGAGGGCCGCCCCGGCGCGGGCGCAACCCCGGATTTTCATGTTCGCGGCACGGGGAACATTGCGCGCAACGGCACCGGCGCCTCCGACCCATTCTTCAACCACAACAGCGGCTCCGTGATCATCGGGCTGGACAGCCAGTTTGGCGACGTGAGAGGCGGCAAGGGTCCCAGCATGCTTCTCGGTGCCAGCCTTGGCGGCCACTTCGGGCAGGCCGATTTCCACCACGGCGCGGGCAAGGTGAATCTCTCGCAATATCGCGGGACATTTTACGGCAGCCTCGGGATGGCGAAAGCGACGGGGGACGAAACCATTGGCCTCAACCTTTTGGGCAGCCTTTCCGGGGGTGTCTCCCGTTTTGACACGCAACGGGAAACGCTGGGCCTGCGCAACAGCGGCGACGCGGATGCCCAGGATTTTGGCACTTCTCTCCACCTGACAGGCGTGAGCACTTTTCACGCGCTTTCCCTGCAACCCTACGTCGGCGCGGAGTATCACTACAATTTTGTCGGGTCGTTTCGCGAGCAGGGTGCGTTACCCGAGGGCGTGCTGCGCATCAATTCTCTCGAGCAACAATCGCTGCAGCTGCAAACCGGGCTGAAGATCGCCGGAGACCTCTCCAATATCCTGCCGGCGCGTCCACGCCTCGTCCTCGATCTCGGCTATTCCCATGAATTTTGCGACGTTGAGGCCGGCCTCCGCGCCCGCCTGGCCAATGCGAATGGTGCGGCACGCTTCGTCGTGAGATCCAAATATGCCTCGCGCGATCTTTTCCACGCCGGTCCGTCCATGGAGATTTCCAGCGATTGGTCCACCCTTTCGATCGGTTACCGATATGAAACCGACTTTTCTGCGCAAACAAACCACAGTCTCCACGCCGAGTTCAGAATCCGCTTTTGAGCCAGGCATCGATTCCCATCAAGCGCATGGGAATCGTTAAATGGAGTGAGAGAAGAGGGCGCGCTTCATCCAATTTTATCCCGGAATGGGATTTGCCAAAACAGGGTTCGCGTCCGCGCAACATCAGCCCCTTCCGGGCGCGGGCATCCATGCCGGCTGAGTCCTTAACATGTGCCACATGTTCCGTTTCCTCCTGGTTTTGCCTGGTGTTTTTACGCCATCGCCATTTGTTTTTCTTTTTAATCTCCTTTGCAGTGCCAGGGGCAGAAATATTTTCACAATGAAGCGGCTCGCCACTCATCCAGATGGGAATCGAGCCATCGTGTGAAAGAAGACAAGATTGTTCCCGCGATTAAAAAAACTCGCGATTGGACAATGTTTTGTGTTCCCATCTCCGGGACGTGGTTGCATGCGCCAATAATTCATCGTTTGTTTTATTGATGTGTGCCGTGAGGTTTTGTCCTATGAACGAGGCTCCAAAACTTTGATGGGAGTGTTATGTTTTCCAGACTATGGAAGCGATGGAGCGGCGGAAGGTGACGTGGTTGAGGTTTATTCGGTTGTCGCGTAAAAATGACTGCCAGTCAGGGGCGGTTTGCGCATGTTGCTCGAAGTCTTGCAAGGTGAGTCCGTCGGTTTCGCGAATGGTCATCGGCGTGGTGTGCTGGACGGGCAAGTATTCCGTCCAAGGCACGGGGACATTGTGCCACCTGCCGTCGCCACCGAGCATTTTGACATATTCAACGCGCTCCTCTCCGCGAAATCCGTGCGCGGTGACGGCGATTCTTCCGGAGTTGTCGGAACGGGTCTTGAGGATGTTTTGCGTGATGGACTTTTTGTGACGAAAGGCGTTCTGCCCGTGAAAGTTGGCAATGGCCTCGTGTTCCCAGAAAGAGGCGGTTTTCCCATGGACGTCCTTGTAAATATCCGCGTGCGAGCGGTGTTGCTGGTAGAGCGGAATCGTGAGTAGCGGGGCGAGGGTGAAGTAAAAGTGCTTGAAATAATCGTTGCTGTAGGAATTGAAGAATCGACGGGCGTCGTCGAGGTCATAGTTTTTGAACAGGTCGGGCGCGGCGGTGATGTCCATGCCTGTCAGGTGCGCGGGCTGGACGAGGTTTATCATGCGCGATTTGACAAAGTGGAAATCATCGCCGAAACCGATTATCCTGTCCTTGAGGAGCGCCACCATTTGCTGTTGGGCTAGCGGGGTGAAAAGGACCCGGAATTGGATTTCATGGTTGCGGTTTGTGGCGAGAAAGAGGGCGTCGAACTCGCGATTGGACATGATGGTGTAACCGGAGTCGTCGTCGAGATTGCGGGAGAATTTCTCGAGTTTTTGGATTGTGCGCTTCATGCGCCACTTGTCGAGAAAGCCGTCACCAGGACCCGAGTGGGAGGATGGGGAGCGGCTGAAGGTCAAGTCGGGCGCGGCCTCGTTGCCGTAGATGAGGAATTTTTGGCGTGTGTAATCCGGCGCGGGTTTGGTGATGGAGGCGTGGAGGGTTTGGGTGCGCGTGACCCAGTGGGTGTGCTTTCTCCCGTTGGAGTCCGTGTGGCTTTCCAATTCCAGCCATTGGATGGAAAGCGAACCGTGCCAGGTTTTTTCGGCCCAGTGGAAATCGAGTGTTTCGGCGAGGGCGAAGGGGTTGCCGTTGATTTCGCCGCTTTGGGCGAAGAGGACGGATTTGTCGTCGTTGAAATCGTTGTTCCAGCCGAAGGATTCGCGCAGTTCGTTCAGGCGCGCACAGGAGAAAAAGGGATCGAGGGCGAGACGGGGGACGGTTTGCCGGATGATTTTTGCAATCATGCCCCAGTCGTAGAGGCGGTTGAGCGGGGTGAGTTGTTCCCATGCCTCGCGCGTGGTGGCGGCATGCTTTTCCTTCAGGCGGGCGAGGTGCTCGTCGAGGGCGAGGATGGCGGGGTTTAGTTTTTTTGTGAGAAACAGGATGGTGGCGACAAGCGTGGCGATGCTGGTGGACAGCCCGGCGAAACCGGGAGCAAGGAGCATGGATTCCGGTGAGGCGAGCCGCCAGAAAAACAGGCCGATGACAGCGATGGCGGCGGCGAGGAGAAGAATCGTCAGAACGCGCAGGAATTTCCAGCGGGAGCGGCTGGAGGAATTTTTCTCGAGTTGCGTTTCCAGCAAGCGGATGGCGGCGACGGTGTCACGGTTGGCCTGTTCGTTGACGCCAGAGCGTTGCACCAGCGCCTCGAAGAAGGTTGAGGTGTTTTTCGCGTGCTCGTCCTTGAGGCGGTCCCGGTAGAGCGAGAGCGGTTCGTGCACGTCGTCCGTCATCGGGGGGGGAGGTCAGAAAAAGGTGCCGCGGGCTTGGGCCTTGGTTTCTGCGGAGGCGGTGAATGGGATGCGGGTCGTGTAGCCGGCGCTGGCGGCGACAATCATCTTGGTTGGCCACGCAAAGATGTCCGCATTCCACATGGAAACGGTGTCGTTGTAGAGGGCGCGGGCGGCGGTGATTTCCTTTTGGAGATAGCTGTTCTGGCGCATGGCGTCGGCGATGGCGGCGTGAGCCTTCAGGTCGGGGTAGGCCTCAACTTGGGGAAAAAGCCGCCCGAAGGCTTGGTCAAGCTGGCCGGAAAGGGCATTGCGCTGGCTGTCGGGCGAAGATCCGCCGCGGTAGGCGGCGACGGCTCGCATGACATCCTTGTCGAGGTCAATGGCCTTGGCGACGAGGGGGGCGACATTTTGGAGAATCATGACGCGTTGCTCGAGGTAGTTGTCAATTTGCGAGGCATCGGCCTGGATTTTCTGCTGGAGTTTTAGCAGATAGTTCCGGGCGGAGATTTTCATGAAGAGGAAAATCAGACCGGGCAGGATTCCGAGCAACCAGAGGGCGATTTCAAAGAGAAGGGAGCCGGCGCCAACGCGCACGGGGATTTGTTTTTCGATGACGTTGATGTCGCGTCCCCGCTGGTTGGTCGGACCGGTGAGCTCGTCGAGTTCGTTTGGCATGGTGATGGTGAGGGAAGGGCTGTGTGTGGAGTTTTCCATCCGCTACGCAAATCAATTGAGGTGCGCCGACGGCGTTGGCGTTGCCGATGCCGCTCAGCCGGTGATGTGCACAGGCAGGGGATGGCGATCATGCGGGCGCGCGGGTGAATGCGGTTTTTTGGGGGAGCGGGATGGTCTTTCCGGCGGGATGGACGCTTTCATGCCGAGGTTTTGCGCCTGTGCCACGACCGCATCGGCGTCAAAGAGCTTGTTCGTGATCAGGCATCCGGCGGGAAGTTTTTTGATCAACATCCCAGCCTGCGTGCAATCCGCAATGTATTTTCCCAACAACGTGCCCCACAGCTCGTTATCGTGTCAGCGGTTGGGCCTTTGGCGGGTGTTTCTTCACCTGCCGCAATCGGGTGAAAAATCCCGCCAGGGCGTTCCACCGCCGGGCCATTTCAGTCTTAAACGCCGTGGAACACCGCGTTGATAAAACGTCGGTTGTTCTCCGGCGCTCTTCCCCATTGCCTTTCTCGTTCAGAGAGGCGCGGCCCAAGCTGGCTCCACGTCTGACGCTTGAATCGTCTCGGGGATGGTCGGCTTCAATGTTTCCGCAGCTTATTTTCCAGATCCTCTCAGGGCCATCTCGCGATGATGCCGCCCATGGGCACGAGGCCTTCAAGGCTTTGATGCGAAGATGTTGGGCAGGGCAAAATGGAGATGGAGGAACGCGGCTTGGGCAAGGGCGTGGCGAATTTCTCCCGTGCGCAACATGGTCTCAACTTCGGCGGGGGAAAAAAGCGCGGCTTCCACATCTTCGTCATCATCCAAATCGAGTGGCCGGACATGGCGGCAGTTTTCAACGAGCACAAAATGGGTGCGGTTATTGAAAATGGCTGGATTTGGCGAGCAGGAGCCGATGAGGCGGGCGTTTGTTCCGACGTAGCCGGTTTCCTCCGCAAGCTCACGTTGCGCGGCGGTGACAGGGTCCTCGCCCGGCTCGGCCATGCCCCCGGGAGGTTCCCACGAAAGGGCGCTGTCCCCCATGCGGAATTGGCGGACGAGGAGCAGGCGCCCATCCTCTGTCAATGCGAGCGCCTGCACCCAATCGCCGGCCTCAATGACAAAAAAATCACCTTCGCGTTTGTCGCGAAGGCGTTGCTGACGCCGGTTGATGACCTTGAATATTGGACAGGCAACAAGGATCTCCTCGGCGAGGGATATCCACTCTGATGGTTTGGACATGAAAGTGGGTTCTGTGTTTTGCGAGGGAAAGGGAGGCGCAAGCGGTTAACGGCGCGTGCCAGTGCCGCCAGCGGCGCGCGAGGCACCGGCCTCAGGCTCGCGACGGCTTGTGCCTGCCGGTTGGGCGCTGGCACTCTTTGGCGGGATCCTGACCTTTGTGCCAACGGAGAGCAGCGTGGGCTTGGCGGCAAGGCGGGGATTGAGGACCTCCACGTCCTTGAGCGACACCCCGTGCTTTCTGGCAATGAGGTAGAGATTGTCCCCCGCCACAGCGGTATAAGTGCCGCCGGCGGCAACAGCCGTGCCCTCGTTTCCGTGGCCTCCGGTGTTTCCGGCGCGCGCGCCGCTGCCGGTGTTGGCGGGGCGGGGTTGCGTATCAACCGGTGCGACGGCGACACGGCGTGTCTCAAGGCTTTTTATCCGTGCCTCAAGGCTTTGCACGTGCTGCGTGAGTTGCGAGGCTTGAGGAGAGCCGCTGGCGGCCTGGGCCTTGACCAGATTGATGCTGCTGTGGAGCTGCTCAAGCCGGCTGTCCATGGCGGTAAGGCTCTGCGCAAGGGCCGGGCGCAGACGGGCGATCTCTTCGTCCACCACTTTTCGCACAGACTCATTGACAGAGCCGGTGTTGTCGGCGTTCGAGAGCGTGTGCACGGTGCCGTTGAGGCGAATCGCCAGGATGAGCGCGAGGATGCTGAGGACACCGGCGATGATGCTGATGATGAGCACCACCGGATTGGTTTTGGACTCCGGGTTTGAGTCGAGAATCTGGGATTCTTCCATGTTCAAGGTAGAGGGAATGTGGATTGAATGTCGGTAAGCGGCACGTCCCTGCGACGTGTCGCAAAACAAGATGAAGAATTCAGGGGTTGACAGGGCATGCAACCCTAAAAAAGATCCCGTGCGTTATGAGACAACGGGTGGTAGCGCAGTCTGGCTAGCGCACCTGCTTTGGGAGCAGGGGGTCGCGGGTTCGAATCCCGCCCGCCCGACCATTTTTTGAGATCGGGCTTGGGGATCGTAACTGTTTGCAAATCAAGGTTTTCTTGGTTTTTTGTGTTGTTTTGGAGGAGTCGCCGCACGGCAGGCTGACCGCAATACCCTTGGTGCGCTGATCAACTGGCGCCTTACCGCCCGCGACGCCCGCATCAAACTCGGCGACGTCCATCCGGAGTCACAAGTGTCGCCGGACACCATGGCTTTTGCCCCTTGCATTCACCGGTGCGTAATCAAGGGAACGCAAGGCGTGCAGCATGCCTGTGCCGTGAGGCGGACTTTCACCCGCTTTGTCGTCAATTGAAAGTGAGCACCCGTGGTGGCGGTGCATCGGACAGGGTCCCGGGGACGCGAAAGAGTATAATGGCGTTTTTGCAGGGAGGGATGGTGACGGGCAATGAGCGTGCCCCGTGTGTGCTGGAGAGGGTGAACGTGCGGTCGGCGGGCATGTTGAAGGTGAGCAGGTGGATGTTTTTGGGGAGTGTGCTCCACTGGCGGGTGTTGGCGGCGGGGAAGGGGACCTTGGGGGCCGTCGTGTTGGGGGAGGCGGATGCGCTTGCCCGGATGAGGGCGCGGACGGTTTCGTGTTTTGTGAGGTCGGGCAGGGCTTGGTTGTATTCCGCGCGCGCGATGGCGTCCACATTTGCCAGCACCTCGCTATAGAGCGGCTCTTTGCGTCCGGAGGAGTTGACACGAAAACCGGTGTAAGGGGAGTCAATGACCTCGAGCACGGGCAGGGCGAGATGCAGTTTTGTTGAGATTGTCCCCGTGGGAGTCGGGAGGTCCTGCCTGCTTTCGACACGTACTTCGCGCAGGCGCGGTTGAAGTCCGTTTTCGATGATGACCCAGACCCGATTTGCGGCCTCGGGATGTTTCGGGCTGGGGCCGAACCAGTTGGCTTCGTTGATGACTTGCTGGTTGCGCTGGAGCATGACCGCGGCGGCTTTCAAGCCGGCCTCGGCGGATGCCGCATCCCCATCGAGCAACGCCACGATGGCGGAGATGTAGGTTGAGTAAGGGTTGGCGTGGCTGCCGTAGGCATCAAAGGCGGGGTCTTTGACGTATTGTTCGCAGAAACGCGTGGCCGCAAAATAGGGGGCATGGTCGCCAGCGGCGGGGGCGTCGCGGGCAAGCAACGCATCCAATGCGCGCGATCGCCCGGAGGTTTCCAGGGGGATGCGTTTCATGGCATTTTCGCGCCAGGCCTCGGCAGCGGCAAAGGCTTTGCGGGCGGCGCGGGGGTCGCCGGATTCGAGAAGGGCCTCGCCGCGGCGTGTCTCGGCAAAAATTCGCTCATAAGTTCTTGCAAAGTAGCTATTTTCGCCGGAGTTTTTGAGCAGGCTGGCCTCCATCCGGGCGGGGTCGCGCATGAGGGCTTGGTTTTCGGAATCGCGCAGGTGGAATAATTCGCAGGCACGGGCATAGGTGGCGACGGCGTCATTTAACTTTCCGGCGAAATGCGCGCTATCGGCGGCGCGCAACAGCCATTCGAGGGCGTCCGGACGGGATTTTGTGATGGCAGTCTGGCTGATGTTTTCCGCTTTTTCGAGTCGGCCGGCCTCAAACGCCTTGTCAAATGCCTCGCGCCTCGTGGCGCATGCGCCGAAGAATAATGCGCTGGCGAGTACGGGTGTCGTGATGAAACGAAGGGGTATCCTCATGGAGAAAGTGGTGCTTTTTGCGGGAGATTTGCCGCCGATCACCGCCTCGCAACAGCGAAATATGACAAACGAGAATTTCTTTCGAATGATGGTGGCGGCATTGGAGGCGCAAAGGTTGCGACAGCGGGCGCCTTCGTGCTTCGTTTGGAACTTTTCACGTTCCAAACCGTGCGCGCGGCCGCGTGTGGAAATTCTTGGATGGCGAGTCCGTGGGGATCTTTGGCGTCGAGGGCACGAATGCCTTGGTTGGGGGTGAAGGGGCTTTTATTTCCCTTGCCATTTTTATTTCGCCGGACTTTCTCCGTCCCCGCTCCGTCTTGTGCGGCGCGAGGGCGTTTTTTTATCCTGCCGCACGAATCCTTACCTCCTTGTCATGACAAACACATCCCAAGCCATCACCCACACGCCGATTCTTCCGGCCCTCCGCTGGCGTCAGCAGGCACTCTATTTTTGGAGCGCCGCCTTCGTGGCGGGCAACCTTGCCCTGCCGCAGCTGTGCCATGTCGCCACGAATTCACCGCAGGGCGGCCGGGTTTTCCTTCCCATCTACCTCTTCACGCTTCTTGGTGCCGTGAGTTTTGGATGGCGCGCGGGCCTGCTTGCCGCGCTGGCCTCGCCGCTGCTCAACAGCCTGCTTTTTGGGATGCCTTCAGTGGAGGCGTTGCCGGTCATCGTCGTCAAATCCGTGCTCATCGCGGCGCTTGCGCCCGTGTTGCTGGCCCGCGTGAGGTTTCTTCCATTCGCGATTGCCGCGATCATTGTCGGCTACCAGGCGCTTGGCGGGATTTTTGAGTGGGCGTGGACGGGGAGTCTTGACCGCGCGCTTGGTGATGTCCGCGTGGGCTGGCCGGGGATGTGCGCGCAATTCATCGTGGCCTGGGCCGTGCTTGCTCTTGCCGGTGGTTTAAGCCACAGCCGCGATAATGCCTGACGCGCCCGCCATGACCGCCGCGCCGCACAGCTTCGACGATATTCTGTCCCGCCTTCGCGACATGCGTTTTGCGGAGGATTTTGACATGATTGTTGCCATCGCCAATGGCGGCATCCTCCCCGCCGCGCTTTTGTGCGAAAGACTTGGCCTTGAGGTCAATGTCTTGCGTGTCAATTGGCGCGCGCCCGACAACCTTCCGTGCCGCCCGGCACCGACTCTTTTGCGCCAGCCCGATTTTGAATTCTCCGGGAGGCGCATCTTGCTTGCTGATGACCGTGTGAAAACCGGCGCCACCATTGCCTTTGTCCGCCAATTGCTCGCCCCCGCGGCGTTGGTGCGCACTTTTGCCATCAATGGCAAAGCCGATTACGCCATTTACGACGAGCCGTGCTTCCCGATGCCCTGGCGTCTTGGATAGGCGTGCCAATCTGTTGACTTTTCGCCATTGCGCCCCGCCGTTTTTTGGCTCTTTTCCGCCCTTTGGGATGTTTTTGATTCAAGACGTCCCAATCCGTCTTCCCAATCTTTTTCCACCTTTTTCCACATTCCCCTGTTGCCATGAACATCACCACACGCAGAGATTTTCTCAAGACCGGCGTCACCCTCGGGGCCGCCTTTTCGTTGGCCGACCTTGGCGGGCTTTTTGCCTCCGACGCCGCCCCCGTTGCCGACCTCAAGCTCGATGCCGCCGGCAAACCCTATCTGGTGGCGGTCCGCAAAGGCTCCCGTGCGGCGATGCTCGACGCGGCGCTAAAGGCGCTCGGGGGCATTGAGCGCTTTGTCAAGAAGGGGCAGACCGTCGTCATCAAGCCCAATGCCGCGTGGGATGTCGCCCCGGAGCGTTCCGCCAACACCCATCCTGAACTCATGGGGCGCCTTGTCGAGCACTGCGTCAAGGCGGGCGCCAAGTCTGTTTCCGTTTTCGACCACACTTGCGACCACGCCCGCGATTCCTGGGGCGGCACCTGTTACGTCACCAGCGGGATACGCGCCGCCGTCGAAAAAGCGGGCGGGAAAATGGCCGCCGGAAACGACGAGCACGATTATCGCACGGTCTCAATTCCCAATGGCGTCGCCCTCAAGGAGACGAAGGTCCACAAACTTTTGCTCGACAGCGATGTGTTCATCAACGTCCCCGTTCTCAAGCACCATGGTGGCGCCACGGTGACGATCGCCATGAAAAACCTCATGGGAGCCATGTGGGACCGTCGTTTCTACCATAGCCATAACCTCCATCAGTGCATTGCGGACTATATCTCGGTGCCCAAGCTGCGTCCGGCATTGAACATTCTGGATGCTTACGCGCCGATGGTGCGCAACGGGCCGCGCGGCAAGAGTGTGGATGATGTGTTGCAGGGCATGGAATCGCTTCTCGCCTCCACGGATATTGTCGCCCTCGATGCCGCCGGTGCCCGCTTGCTCGGCCATGCCGAGGATGAGATTCCGCATGTCAAAATCGCATCGGACTCGGGTTATGGCACCTGCAGGCTCAAAAACGTCAAAATCGAGCGCATCGCCCTTGCCTGAATGAGGGGCGCTTCCGCCCTTTCCCCTTTTCGTGTTCGATGGATGGCATGGAAAGGGCGGGTTCCCCCCTATTTTGCTCCGCCAGCATGGCTTGGCGCGCGCGAAACCCGTGAAAGGCGCGTTCTGGTTTTTTGGTTTGTGCTGTCGCGCCGGGCTGGGAGGCACCTCCCAAAACCGCCGCGACCAGCTTGGCGGGCCGGCCATCTTGTTTGCGGCAAATCAAGCCGAAAACACTCTATGCGGCACTTGGCGGGGTGCGCCCGGCGGGCGCAAGTTTGTGTGTGACGCGGGTGGTCTCGAGGATTTCCTCCAGCGGAATCGGGGCGGGTGCCCCGGTTTCAATCGCGTGAAAGAAGGCCGCGAAACCGGCCGCATGGCCTTTGTCCTGTTTCCAGCCGCCGCAGAGTTTTGAGCCGCCGGAGGTGCCGTATCCCGTGGTTTTGCGAAAATTGTCCACGACGAGCACCCGCCCCGCCGCAAAAATTTCGAGGCGCTCCTTTGGGAAGGACTTGCTCCCGTTGGCGAAGTAATGGACGGTGCCGGTGGAGCCGTCGGCGTAGGCAAGTTGAATGCTGGCGGTGTCGCGTGCCTGTGCGGCAGGCGCTTCAAGCCATGTGATTTCGCTGCGCACGACGGGCGCGCCCGCAAGATGGCGCAGCAAATCAATGTAATGGCATGCCTCGCCGATTATCCTTCCGCCGCCAGTCACCGGATTTTGCAGCCAGTGGCTTGCGGGGATGGCGCCGGCATTGGCCGTGAACACCATGCTTTTGGGGCCGGGGGTGGCGGCGAGGGCGCGCCGCGCCGCGATTGTGTGCGGCGAAAACCTGCGGTTGAAACCGACCATCACGATCTGTCCGGGCCGGGCGCGGGCGGCGGTGGCGATGGCTTCAAGCTCCTCGGGGTGCAGGCAGAGCGGTTTTTCAATGAAGACGTGCTTCCCGGCCTCAAGCGCCGCAAGTGCCTGCGCGGCATGGGATGAGTGGCGTGTGGTGATGATGACGGCGTTGGTGGCGGGGTCGTCAAACACGGCGCGGGCATCCGTGGAGCTTTGCTCGAAGCCATATTTGCGGGCGAGCAAGGCGGCATTGCTCCCCGCAGCGGAAACGATGGTGCGCAGCCGGGCTCCCAGTCCCCGGATTGCGGGCAGCAGGGTGCGTGCCGTGAAATTCCCCGTCCCAAGCACTCCGAGCACAACCGGCGTTGGCGCGCGCGCGCCGGCGGATGGGGAGGCGGGCGGCGTCGCGCTTGCCGTGATCGCCTGGCCGGGGATGGACGTGCCCCCGCCCGTCGTGGCAAGCGTGCGAGCCAATTTTCCTGGCGCGGGCGTGTGGCACAGCACGATGCCGAGGGGCGAGCCGCCCAGGGCGGCATTTTCCCCTTCCGTTGATGTGCCTGCCGCGTCTTTCCGCAGCGGCTGCCCGGCGACGATCTGGTAGGCCTCGAGCGCGTTCTCAAAGGGAATGCGATGGGAGATGAGCCTGGCCGGGTGCAGGCGGCGGCGTGCCAGCAAATCGAGAATGGCCTCGAAATTCCGCCGCTGTGTCCAGCGCACGTAGGGATAGGGATAATCCACCCCGTCTTGTTCGTAATGCTCATCATAACGTCCCGGGCCGTAGGAGCATGACACTTGCACGGTGATCTCCTTCTCATAGAGCGGCGGGCGCGGAAGCTCCACGCCGGTGACTCCAACTTGCACGATGCGCCCTCGCTTGCGGCAAATCTCAAGTGCCTGGAGCATCGGGGCGCTGCCGGGGGATGAGGCGGCCACGAGCACGGCATCCGCCCCGTGGCCCGCGCTCCACGCGTTCACGGCGTCCGCCGCGGAAAGCCCTGTGGAGAGATCCGCCGCCTCCGCGCCAAGGGAACGGGCCAGGGCGCATTTTGCGGGGTCGAAGTCCGTGCCAAGCACACGGGCGCCCGATGCCACGAGCAATTGTGTTGCAAGCAGGCCAACGAGGCCCAGCCCGACCACGGCCACGTTGTCGCCAAGGCCGGGATTGAGCAGGCGGACGCCCTGAAGCGCGATGGCGCCAAGCACGGTGAAGACGGCCTCCTCCGGAGGGACGTTTTCCGGCACTTTTGCGCAAAGATTCCTCGGCACGCACACCACCTCGGCATGCGGCGCGGCGCACGCCACGCGATCACCAACGGAAAAATCGTCCACTCCGGCACCGACCGCCGCGACGATGCCCGTCGCGCAGTAGCCCAGCGGAATTGGCTCGGCCAATTTGGTGCGTACCGCGTCAATTGTGGTGAACAGGCCGTCTGTCCTGATCTTTTGAAGCACCTGGCGCACTTTCTCCGGTTGTTTGCGCGCTTTGTCGAGCAGGCTGGCGCGACCAAAATCCACCAGCATCTTTTCCGTGCCCAGGGAGACCAGCGAGGCCTGTGTCTGCACGAGGAGGCAGCCTTCCTGGACGCCGGGCGCGGGGACATCCACGAGCAAGGTTTCGCCGGTGCCGAGGTTTTGTAAAATTTGCTTCATGCGCGAGTATCAGGGTTCAAATCCTCCTTGTGCCGCATTCCCGCCCGTTGGCCAGCTTGGAACAAAATTCCGTGGAATGCGGAGGGGGATTTTTGATGTTTTTTTGCCATGCTGAATATTTTCCAACTCATTCAATTTCAATGTGTTGATTCGTGAAAATGATTTTTTCCACATCCTTGGCCCGGTGGTTTTTTATTTGAAAAAACGTCGTCATCCACGCGTCGCGACATTTCCCTGCGCGCATGGCTGAAATCATTCTTGCCCTGGATGTGGAATCGCTGGAGGTCGCGCGCACGCTTGTCCGCCCGCTGCGGGGGCGTTTGCGCTGGGTGAAAGTCGGTTTGCAACTTTTCGCAAAACACGGCCCTGAGGCCGTGGACGCTTTTGCCGACCTGGGTTTTGACGTCTTTCTGGACCTCAAACTGCATGACATACCGAATACCGTGGCCTCGGCGATAAGGGGCTTGCGCGGGCGCCGCTGCCGGCTGCTGACCGTCCACACGGCGGGCGGGCCGGCCATGCTTTCCGCCGCCGTGGAGGCGTCCCGCGAGGCCTTGCCCGAGGCGACCATTCTCGGAGTCACCGTCCTGACCTCCATGGATGCCGGGCAGCTTGCGGCGGCGGGCGTCCCGCGCGAACCGCATGAGCAGGTTTCACTCCTGGCTCGCATGGCGTCGCATGCGGGGGTGCAAGGTTTTGTTTGCTCCCCGCAGGAATTGAGGCTGCTGCGCACGGAGCTTGGGCCGGCGCCAATCCTTGTCACCCCTGGCATTCGTGCCGCCGACGCGCCGCCAGATGACCAGAGCCGCACCCTCACCCCCGCGCAGGCCGTCGCCAGCGGCGCGACTCATCTTGTCGTTGGCCGCCCGATATTGAAAGCCGCCGATCCGGCCGCCGCCCTTCTCAAGATGCAGGTGGAACTGGGGGCGCCCGCGTTGTGAGCGGGCGCGCGGTTTCAGATTCCGGGATTCTCTTTTGAAAGGGTGACCTCACCGGCGTTGAGGGCGTGTTCCACGCCGGCCCCGTCGCGGACGCGCAGGGCGCCGGAGGTGTCGAGGCCAAGCACAGTCCCTGTGACCTCCCGTCCTCCGCCGGAGGCGGTCACGGTTTTCCCGCGCAAAAAGTCAAAACGCCCCCAATGGGTGTCAAAATCCGCGCACCGTCCTTCCCGCATGAAGCGCTCGAAGGCTGTGCCGACGGTTGTCACGCACAGGGCGGCGATCTCGTTGATGTCAAAATCGTGCCCCGCGGATGCCGCGAGCGTCCCGGCGCGGGCGCGCAACTCCTCCGGAAGCTTTTCCAGGCTGCCGTTCACATTCAGCCCGACGCCGAACACAATATCGCGCACCAGGTCGGCGTCCATGCGTGCCTCGGCGAGCATCCCGGCGATTTTGCGCCCGTCGCACATCAGGTCGTTCGGCCATTTGACCTGCATGGGGATTTTGCAGTGCCCGGCGAGTGTTTCGCACAGGGCCAGGCCGATGGCCAGGGTGATGCCTTGCATGTTGTCCGGCGGGAACAGCGGGCGAAAGGCGAACGACATGTAGAGATTGCCCCCGTCGGCGCTTTGCCATGCCCGTCCACGCCGTCCGCGTCCGTTTGTCTGTGCCGAGGCGACGATGGCAAACGGGGTTTTTTCGCCCGCCCCAAGCCGGCGCCCGGCCTCGTCGTTTGTGCTGTCCACCTCCGCGAGGACGTGGGCGGGCATTGTGGCGGCAGGCGTGGCGTCGCGCGCGGCCAGGCTTCGTTGCCATGCGGCGAGCAGGCCGGCGTGGGCCACCTTTGGCGTTGAGGACAGTTTGTATCCCACGCGCGTTGCCGCCTTGAACTCAAATCCTTCGCGACGCAGTTGTTGCAGGCGGCCCCAGACACTCACGCGCGACACGCCAAGCGCGCGCGCCATTGTGTCGCCGCTTACCGCGTTTCCATTGGCCTGCAAAAAGGCATCCAGTATCACGCTGGTCTTCTCCGTGTTGGTTTTCATCTTTTGACGCGCTGGCCACGTAGTCGATGTCACGGCTTGCGGCGACGCAAAAGGCGGTTTTCGGGGATGGAAAGCGTTTGGATGGTCACTTCCCCGCGGGGAGTTTCGCCCTGTGCGCCCGCCAGAAGACGGCCTCAAGGCCGAGCAATGTCAGGTGGGGTTCCCAGCGAATGCGTGAGGCCCAGCTTTTTGGGAGCGCGCCGGCGGTCCCGCCCGTGGCAAGAATGGAAGGCTGCGCCACGCCCCATGCCGCAAGCTGGGTGAGCACCGTGTCCAGCAATGCGCCAATCATTCCGGAAAACCCCACGGCGCAACCGAGTTTCATGGCCTCCAGCGTGCTTTTCCCGATGCCTGTCGAGACGAGCAGGTCGGCGGGGTCCAGCGCGGGGAGAAGCGCGGTTTGCTCGTGCAGGTAGCGTGTCATGATCGCCAGCCCCGGGGCGATGATGCCGCCTTCGTAGCCTTTCCCTGTCAGGATGTCCAAGGTGGTGGCCGTGCCCATGTCGAGCACCACGGCGGGCGCGCCGCAGACCTCCTGCGCGCCGATGCAGTTTGCCAAACGGTCCTGGCCGATCTCCTCCGGGCGTGGATAATGGATCCCGAGGCCTGGGCAGGCATCATGGCGCAAATGGTGGCAGGGTATTCCGGTGCTTTCCGCCAATGGCGCGAATGCGCGCGTGGCCCCGGGGACGACGGAACAAAATGAGATGCCATCCACCGCAAACCCCCGATCTTCGCGCAGGGAGCGCAAAACCTCCGGAATTCCCGATTTTGGATCGGCCAAACGCGCCGTGGGAACGTGCCCGCCCGCCAGCACTTCCCCTTTGGCGAGAAGCCCGTGGTGCGCACTGGTGTTTCCAATATCCACGCAAAAGACATTTCCCATGCCCGCTTGAGTACACGTTTTTCTCCCGCCGAGTCGAGACGCGGGTGCCGTTCGACGCGATCCTCGGGCCGTGAAAAACAACCGCCGCGAAGGAAGTGGAATCCTTCGCGGCGGCGCGGGCGGCGGACGGGGCCGCCGGTTTGTTCAATACTGGGGATATGCCCGGTCTTAGTGGCCTCCAAGCTTGGCGATGAAGAAGCCTGCCGCGATGGCCGACCCGATGACGCCGGCGACGTTGGGACCCATCGCGTGCATGAGGAGAAAATTCGTCGGATCGGCCTTCTGGCCCTCGACCTGGCTGACGCGCGCGGCCATCGGCACGGCGGAAACGCCGGCGGAGCCGATGAGCGGGTTGATTTTCTCCTTGAGGAAGAGATTCATGCATTTCGCCATCCAGATGCCGCCGGCCGTTGAGAAGCCGAAGGCCACCACGCCCAACGCGAGGATGAGCAGCGTGTCCTGCCGAAGAAAACGGTCGGCCGTCATCGTGATGCCAACGCTGGTCCCAAGAAAGATGGTGACGATGTTGATGAGTTCGTTCTGGGCCATCTTGGAGAGGCGGTCCGTGACACCGCTTTCACGGACGAAATTGCCGAGCATGAGCATCCCGATCAGCGGCGCGACCGGCGGGACCAGCAGGATGCAGAGCACCGTGACGACGATCGCGAACACGAGTTTCTCGGTGCGCCCCACTTTGCGCAGGGTTTTCATGCGGATCCTGCGTTCATGCTCGGTGGTGAGCGCGCGCATGATGGGCGGTTGGATCATGGGCACAAGGGCCATGTAACTATATGCGGCAACGGCAATTGCGGCCATGAGGTGCGGCGCGAGCTTGTTGGCAAGGAAGATGGAGGTCGGCCCGTCCGCACCGCCGATGATGCCAATGGAGGCCGCCTCGCCCGGAGAAAAGCCGAGGTACACGGCGGCGATGAATGTGGCAAACACGCCGAGCTGGGCGGCGGCGCCGAGAAGGAGTGTCTTGGGGTTGGCGATGAGCGGGCCAAAGTCGGTGAGCGCGCCAATGCCAAGAAAGATGAGCGGCGGGAAAATTTCAAACAACACGCCGAGTTTGATAAAGTGGTAAAGCCCGCCGACGTGGGGGTTGTTCAGGGAGGCGATCACGGTGCCTTGCTTGAGGTCCTGACCTTGCCTCGGCGTGAGCGCGTAATGGACGGTGCCGGTGGCGGGGACGGAAACGACGCGAAAATCGCGTGTGACCAGGAAGGTCTTGTCGACGACCGGGGCAGGGGCGCCGGCCGAGTCGGTTTGGGAGGGGTTCAACGTCCAGACAACGGGGAGCGAGTAACCTTCCTTCCATTGCTGCCTTGCCTTTTCGGGATTTTCGATCTCGCCCTTTTCATTCACCCCGATGATGCCTTTGGAGGGGGCGGACTTTGCCGGGCGGAGGATGGCGCCGATGATGCCGCCACGTGTGTTCGCTTTTGTGTCCTTGGCTTGCTCATAGGTCTTTTTTGCAAGCAGGTATTTGCGTTTCAGATCAAGATCGGCCTTGTTTTTGTCATAAACCTTTTCGATGGCCTCAAATTCCCTGCCGGTCCGTTTGACGGCTTCGGTGAGTTCGTTCTCGGTCTTCATCACCCGCGCGTGTTCCTCCTGAAAGAGTTTGCGCACGTCGGATGGATCGTCGTAGCGGGCGAGGTGCTCGGCGATTTCGATGGGAACCGCGGGAATCTTGAAGGTCTCGCCTTTGTGCAACGCGGTGGCCACGATGGCTGACGGCGCGCTTGCCCGGATGTCCCCGGCGGGTTCCTCCAGCAGGTTTTCGCTGGGGATGTTTGCCAGAAGCGCGCCAAAAGCTATCGGAATGAGCAGCAGCGGCTCAAATTCCTTCTTCACTGCAAGGTAGAGGAGGACTCCCACGATGGCCCACATGACGAGCATGGTGGCCTGGATGTGGGGAAATCCTGTCAGTTGGTAGAGGTCGTTGAGTTGTTCCATTGTCTTGAACGTGGTTTTGCGATGGCTTGGGCCGGGGGGCTTCGCGCCTGAATGCGGTTAAGTCACTACACTATGTCCTGCAAAGAGATAAAATAACGAATGAACGGTCAAAAAATAACAAAAACGCACGAAACCAAGGCGGGGGCCTTGAAAGCTGCCAAGGCTTGGGCGTGGTAAACGCCCGCCTCCCGCCCGGATTTCCTGCGCGTGCTTGTGTCAACCGATGGCAAGCAGGGGCTGGCCTTCCTGAACGGACTGGCCGGCCGCGACGTGGATGGCCTTGACGGTGCCGGCGCTGGTCGCCGAGACGATGGTATTCATCTTCATGGCCTCAATGGTGACAACCTTGTCGCCAGCCTTGACGGCCTGGCCGACTTTGACGTCCACGGAAACGACAACGGCGGCGAGTGGCGCGACAATATCATTCGCCCCGGCGGCGGCGGGGGCGGCCTGCGGTGGCAACGGGGCAGGGGCTGGAGCCGGCGCCGGGGCGGCGGCCGGGGCTGCCGGCGCGGGCGCGGCGGCGGCGATGCGGGTCACGGTGGCGGCTTCGCCAACGGTTTCGACGGTGACGTCGTAGGTTTTCCCCTCGACGGTGATGCGGAGTTGTTTGGCCATATTGCTCTATTTTTTGTGGTTTGGGTGAAAGAAAGGACTGCGGATGGGTGGTTGGAGTGTGAATTACCTCTTTTTCAGGACGTGGGAGCTGAAAATGCCCCGGCGGCCCTCCATGGACCAACCGGTTCCAGCCTCGGGGAGTTGCAGACTGGACGGCTCCGCGGCGACTTGCGCGGCGGCGGCAAGAATCACAGGAAGATGCGGATTGTCCGCCTCCCCCCGCAACGCGGTATGCAACGCTGCGGCGGCGACAACCTTCGCATGGGCCTCCGGAATGCCGGCGGCGGGGGCGGGAACCGTGGCGGCCGGGGCGGGCGCGCTGGTTTTTTCACGGAAAAACAGCGAAAGCCCCTGAATCACACTGCTCAGTATCGCCAAAATGAAAACGACGATGAAAAAACCGACGATGCCCTCGGATACAATTTCAAACTTGGTTTTTTCCGCCTCAACGAAAACCTCCGCCACAGCGGCGCCCGCCTCGTTGGCGGCTGCAAAAAGGAAAAGGGAATGCATGGTATGGGTGAGACAAAGTGCCCGCCGTCTTCCTTGCAAGGAAAGATCCCTTTACCCCTTGTTTTATAAGAAAACATGCGCTTGGGGGATTTGTTGGCTAATGATGTGATTTTGCCGGGATTTTCGTTGGTTTTCGGCTTTGACACATATGTCAAACAATGTGTCATTCATGTCTGTCAAACAAAACGGACATTGGTTTTGCTTGGAACGGGGAGGCGCATCGTCCTCTTTTTTGCATCAAACCGCCACTTTTCACCATTATTTTGCAGTGACCAACACAGAATCCACAATTTTCCGCGCCGCGCAGGAGGTCTTCCTCGAAAAAGGCCTCGATAATGCGAGCATGGGGGACATTGCCAGGCAGGCAAATATCAGCCGTCCCGCGCTTAATTACTATTACCGGACAAAAGAGGCGCTCTTCCGGGCCATCCTCGTCAATGCCATAGAGGAAATTCTCCCGCGCATCGCCGCCGCCGTCACCTCGGATGAGCCATTGCTCGCGAAGGCCTCGATCATCATAGACCATTATCACCAGATCTTGTTGGAGAATCCGTTGTTGCCTCGCTTTTTCATCGTGGAAATCCAGCGGGATCCCCGCGCGCTGCTGGTCTTGCTGGAAAAACATTCCAACGTCGAGGACCTGCTGGTGCGCCTGCAGCAACGGCATGCGGGCGAACTCCTGCTGAATCTGCCTCCAAGGGCCGCGCTCGCGCACTTTTTCACCACGCTCTATGGCCTGCTTTTCTTTCCATTTCTCTCCAAGCCCATCCTGGATGCCTGTGTTTTCAACGACGACCCCGTGGCATTTCACGAATTTGTCGCGGGACGCAAGGACGTGATTTTGCGGATGCTTTCCGCCCTCTTCAAGCCCGGTGCCGCCTGCGCTGTCCCCGCCGTTGGTTTGCCAGGGCCGTCGACGCCGCCGGGGCAGGTTGAGTGCCACGGGTGCGAAACCGCCATGCCGTCCGCGAACAACTAAACTGCCGCCTCCCCCATGAGCATCGTCGAAAACACCGATTTTGGCGCCTCCACCTCCGCCAGCCCCCGTCTTGCCGGATTTGTCCCGCCTCCCGCCGCGGTCCCGCATCCGGAGACAGCCGCTCACGTCGTCTGCCCCGCCGGCCTTGACGCTGGTTCGACAACCCTGAAGCTCGTCATCCTGGATCCCGCCACGCGAAAACCGCTGGTCGGCGACTATTGCCGCCACCGCGCGGACATACCGGGCACCCTCGCCAGCATGCTTGCCGCCGCGGCGGAAAGGCTTTCCGGTATTTTCCCCGGCGGCCCGCCCATGCTCTCACTCGTTGTCACCGGTTCCGCTGGAATGGGCCTGGCCGAGGCCGCCGGTCTTCCCTTTATCCAAGAGAGCATCGCCGCCGCCGCGATGGCGCGCCACTACCACCCCGGCGCGCGCACGCTCGTGGATATCGGGGGCGAGGACGCCAAGATGATTTTCTTCACCCCCGGCCATGCGCCGGACATTCGCATGAATGGAAGCTGCGCAGGCGGGACCGGCGCCTTCCTTGACCAGATTGCCACGCTGCTCGACTGCGACCCTTCCAACCTGGACGTCCTTGCCCGCGCCGCTGTGAACCTGCACCCGGTCGCCTCCCGTTGCGGCGTCTTTGCCAAGACGGACATCCAGAACCTGCTCGCCCGCAACATTCCGCAAACCGACATCGCGGCCTCGGCCTTCCACGCCGTCGCCCAGCAAATCGTCTCCACGCTCGCCCGCGGGCGCGACATCATGGCCCCCGTGCTCTATTGCGGCGGCCCGCTGGCCCACCTTTCCCGCCTTCGTGCCGCGTGCGCCACCGCCTTTGGCATTGCGGAGTCCGATTGCCTTCTGCCTGAGAACGCCGCCCTGGTCCCCGCCCTTGGCTGCGCCATCGCCGGGGACTCGCCCCGTGTCACGGTCCCGCTTTCCTCGTTGCGCCAATGGGCCGAGGCCCGCTCGCACAGGGCGCGCCCTGTTGCGCCCGGATCCCCCGGGGCGCCGGCCGCGTCGCAAACCCCGTGCACGGGTTGCGTCGCCAATTTTGTGGATGCGGCGGAGGCCGCCGCCTCCGCCGCCGGGCCGTCCGCCTCCGCCCCGCTTGCCCCGCTGTTCGAGGATGCCGCCCACTATGCCCGCTGGCGCGCGTCAAGGGAGCGTGTCCTGCCGGCGTCCACGTTCGCCGACAACCCCGGGACGGCCGTTGAGGGCTGCTGGCTTGGCGTGGATTCCGGATCCACCACCACCAAGATCGTGGCCCTTGATCCCGCCGGGGCCCTCCTTTTCACCCATTATGCGCCCAACAACGGCAACCCCCTTGAGGCGCTCCGCGCCGGTCTTGCCCGCTTCCATGCCGCCGCCTCCGCCGCCGGTTTTCCGTCCCTGCCCGTGCGCCGGGCGGCCGTCACCGGGTATGGCGAGGATCTTTTGAAGGCCGCATTCGGGTTCGAGTCCGGGATCGTCGAGACGATGGCCCACCTGAGTGCCGCCCGCAGCATAGACCCTCGCGTGAGCTTTCTTTTGGACATTGGCGGCCAGGACATGAAGGCCGTCTTTGTCGAGAATGACGCCATTGTGCGCCTGGACATCAACGAGGCCTGCTCGTCCGGTTGCGGTTCCTTCATGGACACCTTTGCCCGTTCCCTCGGGCACAGCGCGGCCGAGTTTGCCTCGCTGGCCTGCCAGTCCGCGCGTCCGTGCGATCTTGGGACGCGTTGCACCGTGTTCATGAACAGCAAGGTCAAGCAGGCGCAGCGCGAGAATGCCACGCGCGCGGACATTGCCGCGGGCCTCGCCTACTCCATTGCCAAAAACTGCCTCTACAAGGTGCTCAAGCTCAAGAGCACGGCGGAGCTTGGCACGCGTGTTGTCGTGCAGGGTGGCACCATGCGCAACCATGCCGTTGTCCGCGCCCTTGAGCGCCTCACGGGCCTTGAGATTGCCATCGCCCCGCTGCCCGAGCTTATGGGGGCCTATGGGGCCGCCCTCCATGCCCGCGCCGAGGGCGAGTCCCTCCCGGCCGGCGCCGCCTCCCCGCCCCGGCTTCTCGCCGGGCTGGCCAATCCGCAGCCCCACACGGTCGCCGACGCCCCCTGCGGTGGTTGTGAAAACCGCTGCCATATCCGCAGCCACACCTTTGCCAATGGCAACGTCTTCCACGCGGGCAACAAGTGCGAGCGCGTCTATTCCAATGGCGGCGCCAGGCGCACCAAGGGCCGGAACCTGCATGCGGACAAGCATCGCCTTCTTTGGGGGCGGCCCGCCTCGGGGAAAACGGCCGCGCCTGAGGCCTTGAAAATCGGCATCCCGCGCGCGCTTGGTTTCTTTGAGAACTACCCGTTCTGGCACGCCTTGCTCACGAGGGCCGGGCTGCGTGTCACCCTTTCCGCCCCCTCCACCTTCAAGCTCTATGGCCAGGGTGTCCGAAGCATCATGTCCGACAACATCTGCTTCCCGGCGAAGTTGGTCCATGGTCACATCCATGACCTCGCGGCCCGCAAGGTGGACCGCATCCTCATGCCTTTCATTGTCCACGAGGCCGGCCCGCACCCGGACGTGACGGCCTCCGGGGGCATCCGCCACGGTTCGGGAAAAAAGATCCCGGCCTCCCATGCTTACAACTGCCCCATCGTCACCGGTTATTCGGACGTGATCCGCAGCGCGCTTGCCCCGGCCTCCAAGTATGGCATCCCCCTCGACGCCCCCACCCTCACGTTCGCGGACCCGCGCCTGCTTCGCGAGGCCTGCCGCGCCCACATGGTCGGGACGCTTGGCGTGGATGCCAGGGTCTTTGAGGAGGCCTATTCCGCCGCCCACATGGCGCAGGCGGAATATGCCCGCGCCCTTGCCGCCCTTGCCCGGGAGATTCTCGACGCCAATCTTGCCCAGGCCGCCGCCACGCCCGCCGGGCAGCCGCCACGCCCGCTCATCCTTCTTGCCGGCCGTCCCTATCACAACGACCCGCTCATCCAGCACAAGATCGCGGAGATGTTTTCCGACCTCGGGGCGGACGTTCTCACGGAAGACCTGGCCCGTGCCCTGCCCGCCATTCCCAACCCGGCGGCCCGCGACTCCTCCTGGGCGTATCCAAACCGCATACTCGCTTGCGCGGACTGGGTGGCCGGTGCCCCGGAACACGTCCATTTTGTGCAAATAACCTCCTTCGGCTGCGGCCCGGATGCCTTCATCATGGACGAGGTGGGGGATCGCCTGCGCCGCGCGCACAAGAGCCACACCGTGCTCAAGGTGGATGACATAAACAATCCCGGCTCGCTTCGCCTCCGCGCCCGTTCCCTCCTTGAGAGCCTTGCGGCCCGAAGGAAACTGGAGTCACCCTTCCGCCAGTGCGGCACCCGCGCCGCCGCCTCCGGGACCTCCGCGGGTGTTTCCGGCGTGAAAACCTCCCCCGCGCTCCCGCGCCAGGCCGCGGGTGCCAGGCGTTCCGAAGCCATCCCGCGCACCCCGCCATTCACCGAGGCGGATCGTGCCACGCGCACGGTACTTGTCCCGTTTTTCGCGGAGTTTTACTCGCCCTATATTCCGATTTTGCTGCGAAAAATGGGGTACAAGGCGGAGGCCCTTCCCCCGCCTGATGCCAGCTCCATCAACTACGGGCTGCAGTTTTCCAACAATGAAATCTGCTACCCCGCGACCCTTGTCATCGGTGATTTCATCCGCGCCCTCAAAAGCGGGAAATATGACCGCTCCCGTGTCGCGTTCGGCATCACGCAAACCGGGGGCCAGTGCCGCGCCTCCAGCTACCTGCTCCTTATCAAAAAGGCCCTGCTTGCGGCGGGTTACGACGATGTGCCTGTCGTCTCGCTCGGCACCAACGTCGGCGCCGCCTCCAACGAGCAGCCGGGGTTCAGTCCAAAATGGAACCTCCGGACCATTTCCGGCCTGTGCCAGGGGATGTTTTATTCCGACTACCTCTCGCAGATGTATCACTCCGCCGCGCCGCGCGAGAGGGTGCCCGGGGATGCCGCGCGCCTGCGTGACACATACATTGCCGCCGGCGGGAAGGTTCTGGAGTCCGCGCGCCCTGGTGATTTTCTGCCCTTGTTGCGTCAGGCGGCGGACGCCTTCAACGGCATTCTCCGCCCCGGGTCCGAGAACATCCCGCGCGTGGGCATCGTCGGCGAGATCTACATCAAGTACAGTGCGATTGGAAACCTGGACCTTGTCCAATGGCTTGTCCGGCAAGGGGTTGAGCCTGTCATGCCCCCCTTGTGTGATTTTTTCCTGCAAGAAATTCCCAACCGTTTCTTCAACCGGCACAACCACCTTTCCCGGGGCGACTGGACGGTGCTTGCCGAGAAACTCATCCACCAACTCATCCGCCGCTGGCAACGCCGGTATGCCGCCGCCGCCAGCGCCTACCGCCACCACCACCCCAACGAGGACATTTACGAGAAGTGGCACAAGGCCGCCCCCATCGTGAACCGTGCCGCCCAATACGGGGAGGGCTGGTTGATTCCCGCCGAACTCGCCTGCTTTGCCGAATCCGGGATTCTCAATGCGGTCAGCCTCCAGCCTTTTGGCTGCATCGCCAACCACTTGATCGCCAAGGGTGTCGAACGCAATATTCGCGCGCGGTATCCGCGCATGAACCTTCTTTTCCTCGATCTCGATTCCGGAACCAGCGAGGCAAACCTCCTCAATCGCCTCCATTTCATTGTCCAAAATGCGCGGGATGAGGCCAAGCCCCGCCAGGGATAGCCCGCCCCGCATTTCCATCTCATCGCACCACGCCTTGCGCCGGAATCGCGTCCGCGTCCGACGCTGGAAAAGAACCTCTTTCCAGCGCCGGGCACGGGGTGGCCTGCCGCGCGCTTGCCGGTGTCTTTTTCCCCGCGCCCGGAAAGGTAACATGTCTGTGGGGCGTCCCGTGGAATGCCATTTTTCCCTTGTTTGCCCGTCTTCCGGCTAATTTCATGCCCGACGGTCAGTCAAAGACAGGGATGTTTCCAAAGAAACGCGTGCCGCCGCGCACGTTGTCCGTTCCACCCCTTTTGCCGTTCTTTTCTCTGTTCATTCGCGCGTAATTCTTCGGCCGCCCCATGCCTGCTTCGCGGCAAAGGAATCGCGCGTCGCCCGTTCATTTTTCGTTTCGCCTTCCGTGGCGGTTTTCCGCCGCGCCCCGGGCGTCCAACCCTCAGTTCTCCTCCCATGAAAAAATCCACCCTCGTTTCGTCAATTTTGTCCAAAACCGCTGGATCGACCGCCCGCCTGTCCAGCCCGCGCCGTTTCCTTGGCGCCGCCGCCGCGTCGCTGGCCGCGCTTTTTGGTGCCGCGGCAACTCCCGGCAATGCGGCGGAATACGACCAGACCTTCACGCAGGGGACGGATTTCTCGACCATCGACGAGCTGAACACCATCCTTCAGAACACGGCGAACAACGGTAACAATCTCGTCGTCTTCAACGGCACCTTCAACCTGAACGCATTCGCTACCATACTCAACGCAGGGGCCTGGACTTTCGATTTCACCAATGCCACCATCACGAGTTTTGTGCTGAGAGGTACTAGTCATACTGATTATTCCCTTCGGTACGCCAAGTCGCTTACGCTCATCGGGCCGTATAGCATGAGTAACGATTCATATGGTCGCGGGATGCAATCCAGAGGCATGCAAAACAATGCGTATTTCGAATTGGATACCTACCCCACGATCACGACGGACGCGGCAAGGGTTGTCTACTTCGAGGTCCTTAGCGGCAACAATTTCACAATCCGATACACGGGCGCGACGCCGGCGACCGCTCCGGCGCGGCAGTTCATCTTTGGAAACTTCGAGGGGGGCGCTGGCAATCTGAACATTGAGGTCACGCGCCCCGACGCGGTCTTTCCCGTCTATAGGATCGTGAATGGGCATAACAGGGGCACCAACAATCTTCCTTTCACAAAACTGGGGCCTGGCACCTTGTCGATTGTGGGATCGGCGGATTCCACCTCCACCGACGGAAATAACGCATTCGGCGGTACCCTCACCGTTGCCGAGGGCACGCTGATGCTTGGGAAAACCGACGCGATGTTCGCGTCTTCCGGCTCCAAGATCGTCATCAACCCCGGTGCCACTCTCCAGCTTTTCCCGGGCGAGAACAAGCTGAGGAATTTCGATCTCAAGGCGGCGTCCGTCATTTCCGCCGGGACGCCCCCGGTGGCGGGAGTGCCCCACGCCGGCACCGAGACGATTTCCCTCTCGGCCACGGGAACGGTGTCCATCGCGGAGGGGACGGTCGTTCTCGTCAACGTCGGCGCGTCAGGCACCACCACGACCCTGGATTTCGGCTCCATCGCCCTGCCCACGGCGGCAGGCTCGATCCTTCTGGATTCGCCTGATTGCACTTTCAGCAGCGGCAGTGTCGTCATCAAGGGCCAGAACCTCACGCTCGGCGCGCTGGCCCTCGCCTCCGGCATGGAAACGCATGTGACGGGGATCGTCAGCGCCCCCGGCGGCGGGTTCACCCTTGAGTCCATCCCGGTGATCTCGGGGATATTCGAGGTCGGCGGCGCCTCGCAGGCGTGGAATCTTGTCTCGCAGACGGCCGACACCAACATCGCGACCGTTGGCGCGCCGCTTCCCGCGCTCCTTGGCTTTGAGTCCACGGGGAGGCTTGCCTTCGGGGTCAACGCCATGTCCGGGGCCGCCGCGGGAGGGAATGTCTTCAACAACCGCTTCAGCGCTGATGTGGGCAGGGACATCAACCTCCATTTTTCCACGGGCGGGGAAATCACCCTCGCCGGGGCCATCACGCTTGACGGCGGAAACCTCCGGCTGACCGCCGACAACGGCTCCTCCCCCGTCTACACCCTTTCGGGAAGCGTGACGAACAAGGGCGGCGCCGGCGGCATTGTCGCGAACGGCGGCACGCTCCGCCTCGGCCGCGCCAGCCCGGACGCGGTTGTCATCGGCCTTCCCATCTCCGGCACGGCCGGCCTCACCCATGCCTCCGGCCACACCATTTTGTCCGCCACGGCCTCGCACACGGGCGGCACAAACATCACGGGCGGCACGCTTGCCCTCGTCGGGACGGCCTCCATCCCCAATTCCCCCTCTGTGACGCTTTCGGCCGGCGGCCAGTTTGTGATCACCGACACCACGGTCTCCGCCACCATTCGCGGCCTGAATGGTTCCGGCGGGGAAGTCCTTCTCGGCGGAAAAACGCTCTTCATAACGGGGAATGGCACGGACAATGCCGGAAATTTTGGCGGGGTGATACGCGGGGACAGCGTCCCTCCCGTCAACAATGGCGTCGCCCTCTCCCTCAATGCCCCCAATGCCAGCCTGACCCTGTCGGGCAGCAACACATTCCTTGGAAAAGCCTCCGTCGAGGACGGGCGCCTTGTCGTGAAGACCCCCGCCGCGCTCGGCCTCAACAGCACCGTGGAGGTCAAGGCCACGCCCGCCGCCGGGAAAACGGGCATCCTCGATTTCAACTTCGACAATTCGGTCACGGCGGAGCTGGGGCGCCTTGTCTCCGGCAACGGCGTGCTCCTGAAGTCCGGCGCCGCATCGTCCGAGCTGGTTGTCAGGGACGCAAACGCGGTGTTCACCGGCACGGTGAGGCTGGAGGAGGGCACCCTGCGGCTGGCCGGCTCCGGGGCCTTTGACAACGCCGCCGGCTTTGTGATCACAGGCGGCGTGCTGGACGTGGCGGGAAGCGCCACGACCGTCTCCCTGAAGACCCTGGACGGCGCGGGCGCGGGGCGGGTTGTCCTCGGAGGAAACGTCCTGCGGATCGGCAGCGGCGGGGTGACGGCGACGGGGGGCGGCGATTATGCGGGATCCATCCTGGACGGCCCGGATGCCGGCACCGGCGGCGGGAGGCTCTGGAAGACCGGGACGGGCGGATTTGTGCTCCGGGGCGAGGCCTCGCATTCGCGCGGGACGACAATCTCGGCGGGGACGCTCACCCTCGCCGACGACGGGACGGCGAACGCCCGGCTCTCGGGCGGGGGCGCCCTGGAGATGGAGGGCACGGGGACAAAGCTGGTGCTGGCGGGCGCGCTCTCCGGCGCGCAGCTGAATCCCGCCGCGGATCTGAGGATCGCCGCGCGCGCCTCGCAGGTCGCGCTGGCGCTGGGCGGAAACGCCGAGACGGTGGCATCGCTCTCCGTGGGGCGCGACGCCACGGCATGGCTGGAGCAGGCCCCCGGCGCGGCCGGCGCGCGGTCGCTCACGGTCAGCGGCGGCGCCGCCCTCGGGGAAGGCTCCGAGTTTTTCATCAATGGCGAGGCGCTTGCCGTGGACGGACTTTTGGCGGCAAACGGGCGCGTGTTGCGGATTTCCGGTGCCGGCGGGGCGTTGAACGCCGCCGGCGGCCTTGCGCTGAACATGGACGGAACGCTGACCGTGGCATCCGGGACAACGCTGGGCATCGGCACGGAATTCAAGGCGGTCCGCGGCGTTGTGGACAACCTTTCGGCCTCCGCCATCACGCTGCCGCAGGTCTCCAAGGTCAGGACGGACGGAACGGACGGCTCCGGGGACATTGTCATTCTGAGGGGGACGGCCGGGTACGGGACGCCCGAGGCGGTGTCGGTCACCGGCGGCGTCCTGCGCGCGGAGACGGGTTTTTCACTGGATGGGGGCGCCACCATCACGCAATCCGGCTGGCTTGCCGCGCGCGGCGCCTCCGGCCTCGTCACCGTCGCCGGCGCCTTGACGCTCAATGCGCCCGGTGGCGGCCTTGAGGCCCTTGGCGGCGGCCGGTTTTCCATCGGCTCGCTGGCGGCGCGCAACGGTGTCCTGCGCTCGGATGCGCAGGGGGGCGCCGCGCCGTTTGTCGTCGCGGGGGATTTCAGGCAGGATGGCGCCATCGCGCAAAATGCCGGCGTGCTGCGATTCACGGATGCGGGGACAAGCCGCGTCGTCCTGGATGCCGCCCGTCTTGACGTGGCGTCGCTCGTGGTGGGCGGCGGCGTGTTTTCCGTGGGGCGCGCGGCGGATCTGCACGTGACCGGCGGCGACTCCGTGGCGACCGTCTTCGCGCCCGGCACGGCGCTGGAGTTCAACCTGGCCGGCGCCGACCCGGATGTGCCGCGCCTGCGGCTTCTGGGCGGCACATTTGACGGCGCGAGCCTGGCCGGCGTCTCCGTGAATGTGACGAACGCCACCGGTCTGCAGAACGCGACCTATCTGCTTCTGGACGCCTCGGGTGTGGCAAACCTGCTGAATCCGCTGACGGGCGGCGGGCAGTATTACATCAACGGAACCCTCATCTCCGAACCCATCCGCGACAGCCGCCCGGATGGTGTCGCGTTCGGGGGCCTGTCCCTGATTTCCGAGACAAAACTGGGCCTGACTTACGTCGCCTCCTCGCAAAACACGTTGGTGCGATGGAGCGGCGAGGCCGGCAACAACCGCTGGGCCGACGATTCCGGCACGCTCCTTGCAAAAAATTGGAGGGGACTCGTCTCGGGCATCGCGGTGACAACCTACCTTGACGGCGACACCGTGGAGTTTGCCGACACCGTGCCAAACGTGTCCGGCGTGGGGTCCACGACGGTCCCCGTGTCCGCCCGCAGCATCGTGGCGGCCCGGTCCGACGGCACGACGGCCGGCGCCGTGCTGAGGCCGGCCTCCATTTCCGTGACAACCTCCGGGCGCGGCGCAAACGGCTGGCGCATCGGCGGGGGTGTCATCGCGGACTTTGATGCCGCGTCGCCCACGACGCTGGTGAAAAACGGGGAGGGGGACCTGACGCTTTCCTCGGCGAACGCCTTCACGGGGACTGTCTCCGTCAATGGCGGCACGCTTGTCCTGGAGCATGCCTTGGGTGCCGGCACGGGGACCGCGGCCCTGAATCTGGCGGCGGGATCAACCACCCTGGTGTTCGACATCGCGCCCGCCGCCGCCAGCGCGTCCGCGTTCACGCGCCCCGTCACAGGCTCCGGCGCCCTTGTCAAGCGCGGCGACGGCCGTCTTCTCCTCTCCAGCACGGTCACATCCACCGGCGCGGCGACGGTTTCCGGAGGCGTGCTGGAGCTTGCCCCCGGCGCATCGATCACGGGCGCGGCCTCGGTTGCCATTGGTGACGGCGCGACGCTCTCGCTGGCCGCCGGCGCGCTGGTCTCGACACCGGGCGGCGCCTCGTTTGGCGGCGCGTCCGTTTTCCAGGTTTCCGGCGGCGTGACATTGGAGGATTTCGCCGCCTCGGCGGGCGCCGTCCCGCTCCGCGCCGGCGGCACGCTGGCATTCACAGGGGGCGTGGGCGCGACCGCCGGTCGGGTGGACATCTCCGGCTACAGCGGCGAGGGCGAGTATGTCGTGGCGCACGCGGGCCAGATCACGACCTCGGCCCCGTTGGTGGCGACCGTCAACGGGCGCGAGCTTCCGCCCGACCTCAGCCTTTCCCAATACATCAACCTCGCCTTGTCCGTCACGCCCGCCACCGGCAGCCTTTCCGGGGACGTGCTGGTGGTCCGTGAAAACCTGGTCTGGTTCAATGCGCAGCCCGGAAAGCAGCATGGCACATTTGACATTCCCGGCGCCGGCGACGTTTTCTCCATCGGAACCTCGGTGCGCAATGGCGTGGATCTTGTCGACAACAGCAGCGCGGTCTCGTGGGGCGGCTATGACGGGTGGGATGGCAGAAGCCTGACAAAACGGGGCGCGGGTGAGCTTGTCCTGGAGCTGGCGAACAGCTACACGGGCGCGACAAACCTGTTTGAGGGCACCCTCACGTTAAGGACCGTGCGCTCCGCCGGCGCGGGCGGTGCCGCCGTCCATGTCAATGGCGGCGTGTTGCGGTTTGACCTTTCCGAGGCGGAATCGGGCGTGTTCGCAAAGCCGCTGGATGGCTCGGGAAAATTGCTCAAGAGCGGCGTGGGCACCCTTCGCCTGGAGATCGCGAACCCCGGTTTCACCGGCGCGGTGGAGGTCGCCGGGGGGAGGCTTTCGCTTGGCAACTCCGGCGCGCTTGGCGTGGGCGGCGCCCCCCTGTCCATCGCCGCCGATGGCACGCTTTCCCTGGACGCCCCGGCGATGGCCTTGTGGGATTTTGCGAAAAGCATCACCGGCTCCGGAAAACTCGTGAAGGACGGTCTCGGGGAGGTCCGCCTGACCGCCGCGAACCCCGGTTTCTCCGGCGAGGTCTTTGTCAACACCGGGACGCTTTCCCTCCTTTCCGTTGATGCGGCCGGGCCGGCCACAGGCCCCGTGGCGGTGCATCTCGTGAACGCCGGCGCGGCGCTCTCGCTGGGCACGCCGGCGGGGGCGTCCTGGGAGTTCGCCCGCCCGTTGGACGGCCCGGGCGCCCTCCTGAAATCCGGCCCCGGCGAGCTTGTGCTTTCCGTTGCATCGCCGTCGCATGGCGGCGCGATCCGCGTCGCGCAGGGCGTGCTGGAGCTTCGCGGCGCGGAGGTTGCCGCCGCCGTGGCCGCGCCTGTCGATGTCTCCGCCGGGGCGACGCTGCGCGTCAGCATTCCCGGGCCGGCGTCCGGCGGGGCCGTTCCGGTGCTGTCGGCCGGGTTGTCCGGCGCGGGCGCGCTGGAGAAGACGGGCGCGGGCGCGCTTGCGCTCACGGGTGACAATTTGCTGGCCGGGCCGACTTTTGTGCGGGAGGGGACGCTTGTGCTGCGCAATGTCAATGGCGCGGGATCCAACGATTCCGCCGCGCTCACGCTGGCCGGGGAGGACACCGTGCTGCGCTTTGAGGTGCCCGCCGGCGACATCTGGACTTACCGCCACACGATCTCCGGCAAGGGATCCATTGAGAAGGATGGCGCCGGGACGCTCACGCTTTTCTCGCCGGAATCCTACGCTGGCGCGACTTCCGTGCGGGACGGCGCGCTGCACCTTAACGCCGTCCTTGACTCTCCCGGGGCCTCGGATGCCGCCGACGGCGCTGATCCGGCGCTTTCCGCCGCCTTGCTCGCCCTTCCGGGCGCCGCCCTCCACACGGGCGCGGTGAGCATCGTCACCGCCGATGCCTCGCTGCACGTCAACACGGCCTCCAGCCAGATCTTTTCCGGGACCCTGGACGGGGCCGGGACGCTCATCAAAAACGGCGTGGAAACGCTCGCGCTTGCCGGGGCGTCGACGCTTTCCGGCGCCACGCGCGTCGAGGCCGGCACACTCCTGCTCACGGCCCCGTATGGCGCGCCAAACGCCGCCGGGAATCCCGTGTACGGGTCCCCTGTCTTCATCGGGGATGGCGCCCGCCTGGAAATCGCCCAGGGCGCCGGGGTGACGCAGTTTTTCCGCGGCGCCTTCACCGGCGCCGGAAGCATCGTGAAAACGGGCGCCGGCACGCTCGCGCTCACCGGGGCGCTCAACCACACGGGCGGGACATTTGTCCGCGGCGGCACGCTGCAGGTCGGCGCCACGCACGGCGACCTCTTCGCCATGCCGCAGACGCTCACCGTGCCCTCCCTCACGCTCGCCCGTGGCGCGACCGTGGCCTTTGACGTCTATGGCGACTACCTGTCGGACAAGATCGAGACGGGCGCGGTCAGCCTGGAGGCGGGCGCGGGGGACGCGAAGCTTGTGTTCGACATCTCAAATCTCACCCCCGGCGCCTACGTGTTGCTTGCCAATGAAACCGCGCTGGGGGACATCTGGGCCAGCCCGTCGGACTTTATCCAAACCTTGCTCAACGGGGCCGAGATCGCCGCGGACTCTCTTTTGCAGGCCCGGTATGTCCTGGACCACACGGGCAAAAACCTGGTCCTTCAAATCACGGGCGCCGATGAGTTTGACACCGGGAATTACGACGATTCGGGTTCCTCGCGCAAAATCTCTTGGGATTTCAATGCCACCAGCGGGCGTGGCGTGTGGGATGTCAGCTCGGCAAACTGGCGCCGCGCCGCGGATTCCGGCTCCGGCGCGCAGCTTCCCACGACCTTCCAGCAGGCCGACATTGTCACCTTTGACGCCCCCGCGCGCACGCAGACAACCATCTCCTTCGCGCAGCAAACCCGCGTCGGCTCCCTTCACCTCGGAGGCGAGGGCGATGTCACTTTCGTGGCCGGGACGCTTCTGGGCGTTTCCGACTCCAGCCGCGCGGGGGCCGATGGCGTCCTTTCCAAGACGGGTTCTGGAAAAACCACCTTCCGTGACAGCACGCTGAATTTCCGTGGCGGCGCCGTGGTTGAGGCCGGCACGCTCCGGCTCAGCAACACCACCCTCGCGCTGCCCGCCTCCGCAGGCAATCCGCTTGGGAGCGGGACGGGGGCGCTTGCGGATGTCCGTTCCGCGCCCCTTTCCGGCGCATCCCCGGCCGCCGTTCCTGGCGGCCTGAGCGTGGCCTCCGGCGCCACCCTCCTGCTTGGCGATGGCACCCGGGCCGGCACCCCGGCGCTTTCCGTCGTCGAGGCGTCGGTCATCCGCAACGCCGGGCGCATCGAGGGCGAGGGCACCCTTGCCGCGGTCGTTGTCAACAACGGCACCCTCGCCCCTGTCGGGAATCTTGTCCTCAAGACATCCGATTTTGACAACAGCGCGGGAATCCTCGAGTTCACCGTGTCCGCGGATGGGGTTCAGGGCACCATCGGCTATGCCGGCACCAAGCCGATCGAGGTTGGCGGGACCATTCGCATCATTCTCGAAGACAACTATTTCCAAAGCCATGTCCAGCGCGGCAAGGTTCTCCTTCCGGCCCTTGTCTCCCCGGCGGCCGAAGACTCCGAACAGGTTGCCTTCTCCCCGGATGTCGTGCTTTCCGTCTCCTCCAGCCACCTTGTGTCGAGCCTCATTGACCCCATTTCCGGGGTTGTGGAGCTTTCGGCGGACTTCGCCACATTGCCCGCCCTTCCCACCGTGCTTCGCCCGCACGCTCCCGCCCTTGACGCCCTTGCCGGCGCTGGCGATGAGTATGCGGCCATTACGGACGCGCTCCTGCGCGCCAGCGACGAAGCCGTGCCCGGGCTCCTCCGTGCCGCCATTCCCTATCACCACGCCGCCCTTGTCGCCATTCCACTCGGGAATGCACGCGCCACCCAGGAGACGCTCCTTTCCCGCGCGCAGGCCCGGCGCGCTTCCGCGCCAAACCGGGCGGATCGCGATATCCCGGGCAGTGCCCGTGAAATCCTGGCCGGGAAGCCCGCCGTTGTCGCCCCCGCGCCCCATGCGGCCAATGTTGACGCCTGGCTCCAGCTGGACGCCTCGTTCACCGACAACAACTCCGTCAGCCGTTCCCCGGCCAAGACGACGAACAGCCAGGGCATCCATGCCGGCCTTGATGTTGATCCTTCCGAAAACCTCCTCCTTGGCGTCGCCTTTTCTGGAAATCATTCCAAGGCCACCTATCTGGACAATGCCGGGCAGGCCACCGCTGAGCATTTTCGCGCAACCGCCTATGCCAGTTACTCATTCACGCGGTTTTTCCATGCCGACCTGCAGCTCGGCGGTGGTTACGCCAGTTATGACGCCAAGCGCCGCCTTTCCGGGGAATTCGAGCAAGGCGTGTTTTCGACCCGGACCTACACGGCCTCCCCGGAGGGGAGCGACTATGGCGCCTCGCTAAACCTTGGCGCGCGCATTCCCCTGCGCGGTTCCCAGGCCCAGGTTGGCTCCATCCATCTCGGCCCCACTCTCGGTGTCCAGTATACCCATGCCAGCGTGGATGCCTTTTCCGAGAAGGGGCCGGCCGGGCGCCATGCGATTGATGCTTACGGGCAGGATTCGCTTCTTTTGCGCGTCGGGGCCACGGTTGACTGGCGCCTCGCCCTTTTGGGGCGCCCCCTTTGCGCCAGCCTCTCCCTCTCCTATGCCCGAGAGCTTGCCGACCACTCCACCATGCTCTCCGGGCGCTTCGTGGATGTCGCCCCGCTGCCCGGCGTGGATGTCAACACGACTCCGGAGAACTATCTCTCGATCAGTCCGTCCATTGACTATTCCCCGACGTCTTCCATCACCGTGCGCGCGACCTACGCCTACGAGACCTCCCTTGCCTCCCAGCAAGCCCATCGCGTCAGCCTTTCCGCCTCTTACCGGTTTTAGCGCGTTTTGTGGTTTGTTTTGTCGCAAATGGTGGGGCGGTTCGCCGGACCGTCCGCGGACCGGCCCACTTGATGTGACAGAATGCGGGCGACGGAAACCCCGTGGAGGTGGACGTTTGATGCGTGCGGCGCCTTGGAACGCGGCGTTCCCGGGCCGCCTTGGCGATGCCGGCAGGGCGGCGCACGTTCCTCCATTCCACCCCACACCGGTATCTTCTCCGGAATTTCCGCAAGTGAGGAAAAAACTGCTGCGGCGGACCTTGGTTTCTGGCGATTTTTTGCACTTCCCGCTTTGGCATTCCCTGTTTTCCGGGCATATTCCCACGCTTGATGAGCACCACAAATTGGAAAGCCGTTCCCCATTTTGATTTCAAGGACATCCTCTATGAGAAATCCGGGGGCATGGCGCGCGTCACCATCAACCGCCCGCACCGCCGCAACGCGTTCACGCCTGACACGGTGGATGAGCTTGTCGCGGCCTTTCGCGACGCGTGGGCGGACACCGCCATCGGGGTCGTGCTGCTCACGGGCGCGAACCCGCAAACCGACGGGAAGCATGCCTTTTGTTCCGGGGGCGACCAGCGCGTGCGCGGGGACAAGAAAGGCGGCTATGTTGGCAAGGACGGCGTCCCGCGCCTCAACGTGCTGGAGCTTCAACGCATCATCCGCACCATCCCCAAGGTCGTCATCGCCCTTGTCGCCGGGTATGCCATTGGCGGCGGGCACGTCCTTCACTTGGTTTGCGACCTGAGCATTGCCGCCGATAACGCCGTGTTTGGCCAGACTGGCCCCAAGGTCGGCAGTTTCGACGGGGGGTTTGGCGCAAGCTATCTTGCCAGGGTCGTCGGGCAGAAAAAAGCCCGCGAAATCTGGTACCTGTGCCGCCAATATGACGCCCGGCAGGCCCTTGAGATGGGCCTTGTCAATGCCGTCGTCCCCCTTGGGGAATTGATGGCGGAGGGGGAGCGATGGGCCGCCGAGATCCTCCAGAAAAGCCCGCTTGCCATCCGCTGCCTGAAATCTGCCTTCAACGCGGATGTTGACGGGCAGGCCGGCCTTCAGGAACTCGCCGGCAACGCCACGCTTTTGTACTATCTCACGGAGGACGCGCACGAGGGGAAGACCGCCTATGCCGAGAAGCGTCCGCCAAGGTTTCCGACGCCCTGGCTTCCGTAGGGCGCCCTGCCGTCCCCTTGCGCGGGGCATGCCATGTTTTCCGGCGGCCACTCCTGTTCGTTGGAAGGCATGGCGCGGCGGCGGACACGTTTTTTTATGCCCGCCCCATGCTCCCGCCCCCATTTTCACGAGGCATGCCCCGAACTGATTCCGTCAACACCCAGCCGCTCGCCGAGTACAACAAACCGTTTCTTTCCACGGACGAGCAGCGGGAACTCCTCGCCCGGCGCGGCCTGCGCATTGAGGACCCCGCCTTGCTGGACAGTTATCTGCGCCACGAGGGTTATTACCGCATGAGTCCCTATTTTCACGCCTTCCTGCTTGCGGGGCCGGATGGGGGAAAACTCGATTGCTTCAGCCCAGGAACCTCCTTCGCGGATGTGGCGCGTCTCTACGAATATGACAAATGGTTGCGTTCGCTCATGCTCGCCGCCCTGCGCTCCATCGAGATCTCCGTCCGCGTCGCCATCGCCCATCATTTGGGGCGCCGGGATATTTTCGCCCACGAGAACCCAAATACTTTCAAGCAATCCTTCCTTGCCAATGAGAGCACCTTTCGCGGGAAGTCCTGGCACCAAGCATGGCTCGACAAATACCGCCAGCTTCTCACGCGCAAGGACACGGAGGACTACATCCGCGCCTTCATGGCAAAATACGGCGAGCGGATTCCCATCTGGGTTGCCATCGAATTGTGGGATTTTGGGCTGCTCTCGCGCTTTTTCAGCGGCATGAAAAACCCCGACCAACAGGCCGTCTCCATGACCTACGGCGTCGGGGAGCCTGGCATTTTCGCGAGCTGGCTCCGCAATTTCAGCTACGTCCGCAACGTCTGCGCCCATCACAGCCGCCTGTGGAACCGCAACCTCGTCGAGCAGCCGCGCCTCGTCTTGAGCAATCCGATCCCGGAGTTGCGCCACCTTTGCGCGCGCGGTGTGAAGGCCCCAGGCTCACGCGCCTACGCCACCATCGCCCTCTCGGCCTATGTGCTGAAAAAGATGAACCATGTCGGCGACTGGGGCGCCCGCATCTCCGCGCTTTTCGAGGCATTTCCATCCAGCCCGCCCTGCGTCCTGCCGCGCATGATGGGGATTCCCGAGAACTGGCGCGAACTTGCGCTCTGGGGGAAGGGGCCGCCGGCGCGCCCGCAACCCGGCCAGGGAGAGCGGCCGGCGGAAACCTTGCCGCCCCTCCCCGGCGCCTGGCGCAACCCCTGACACGGATTTCCCAAGGCTCGGCGGGGAAGGGCAACGCCCCCGCTGGAGCTGTGTGCGCGGGCGGACGGGCGGGCCGGGGCATTTCCTCCCGCGTCGCGACGCGGCCTATTGGTACGTCGTGAATTTTTTCGGGTCAAAAGCCTCCCGTATGGCCTCGCCGACGAAGGTGACGAGGGTGAGCAGCACGACAAGGCAGGTGGCCACGCTGGCAAAGATCCACGGGCTGTCAAAATTCTCGGTGCCCTGCCGGAGCATCTCCCCCCAGGTTGGTTCCGTGGGCGGCAGGCCGAAGCCGAGGAAATCCAGCGCGGTGAGCTGGAAGACGACCGCGGCGACCATGAATGGCAGGAAGGTCACAAGGATCGAGAGCGTGTTCGGAAGTATGTGGCGGAAAATGATGCGTGCCTCGCTCGCGCCGAGAAGCCGGGCGGCGGCGACATAGTCGCGCTCCTTTTCACGATAAGTGGCGGTGCGCATGTAGCCGGCCAGCGTTATCCACGAAAAGGCGACGAGGATGAGCATCAGCCAGAGCAGGTTGGGGATGAGAAGCGAGGTCAGGAAAATGATCAGGTAGAGGTGCGGCACATTGCTCCAGATCTCGATGGCGCGCTGGCAGATGATGTCAAACCAGCCGCCGCGATAGCCCATCATGCAGCCGAGCGAGACGCCGATGAGGCAGGTCAGCGCAAGGTAGATGGCGCTCGCGGCGCACAGGATGCGGAATCCATGGAAGAGGCGCGCCAGGACATCATGCCCCGATTCGTCGGTGCCAAGCAGGTGGCCGCCAACGCCCGGCGGCGTGGGGCATGGGAGGAGGCAGGACAAGGTTGCGGCCGGGTTGCCGCCGTTGCCGGCCAGCTCCGCCGGAAGTGGCTCCGCCTTGAATGTGCCGTCCGCCGTGGCGCGGGCATAGCGCGCGGCGCGCCCGTTTTCCCAGCGGCCGCGCTCCGTGATTTCACCGTGCTCGTCATAGCCCGCGAACATCCCGTGCAGGCGGCCGTCAATCACGCCCCATTCGCGCCGCGGCCGCCCGTCCGCGCCAAAAATGAAGGCTTTTCCCTCGGCATAGGCCTCCCCGTTGAGAAAATAACGCCCGTCCCGCAATTCCAGGGGGGCGCGCACTTCGCACACCTCCGTCCCGTTGTATGGGATGGGGGGGAGCAGGAGCCAGTTTCCGGGGATGGGCTTTCCGGTTTTTCCAGCCTCCATGGCTTCCGTTTTCAAGCGTCCCTTCAGGATGCGGTAATCCGTCTCATGCCTGTGGCCGAGGCCAAAGGTGTCCCCTGGCAGCGCCTTGCTGAAAACCGGGAAATACCAATGTCCCCCATGGCGCACGATCAGGGCGCGGTTCCCCACAAGCAATGGCCCGAGCAAGGCCAGCCCCGTGAGCGCAAGCAGCGTCAAAAACGAGAAATAGCCGCGCCGGATGGAGCGGAACCGCAGCCATTTTCTGCGGGTGTTGGGATTGAGCTGAAAACCTTTCATCAGAACGTCCGGAAGGACATTTCCCGCCCCGTCCCAACGTCTTTCCAGAATTTTCCGCCCCCGGTTTGATGTCCATCCCAAATCCAACCCGGGCCTGTGGCGGCGGCGGCTGCCTCCGGCGTTGCCCGGATGGCGGTCCAAGGCCATTTTGACGGCGAAATGTACAAGGATCTCAAGCACACGCCAGACGATGGTGACATGGCCTTCACCCAGGCGCTCCATGAGATGCCCGGGGTGTCCAAGCCGGAGGACACCGTGCGCCTTCCTCGAATCCGCCGCAAACCCCCCATCGCGCCCGAGGCGGCCGTGGACGGGATCCTCGCCGGGGACCGCGTGGCGCTCGCCAGGGCCATCACCTTGGTCGAAAGCCGCGCGCCGGCCCACCGCGCCGCCGCCGCCGCCGTTTTGCGCGGGTGCCTCCCGCATTCCGGGAAAAGCATCCGTGTCGGCATCACGGGCGTCCCCGGCGCGGGCAAGAGCACGTTCATCGAGCATTTTGGGAGGCTGCTTTGTGATGCCGGGCACAAGCTCGCCGTGCTGGCCGTGGATCCCACAAGCGCCATCAGCGGCGGCAGCGTGCTGGGCGACAAGACACGCATGGAAAAACTCGCCAACCACCCCAATGCCTTCATCCGCCCGTCACCCGCCGGCGGCGCGCTTGGCGGGGTCGCCGCAAAAACCCGCGAGGCGATGCTCCTGTGCGAGGCCGCCGGGTTTGACATCATCCTCATCGAGACGGTTGGCGTCGGGCAGAGCGAGACCTCCGTGCGCACGATGACCGATTTTTTCCTCCTTCTGCAAATCGCGGGGGCGGGGGACGAGTTGCAGGGCATCAAAAAGGGCGTGATCGAGATGTCCGACGCCATTGTCGTGACCAAGGCCGACGGCGCGAATCTCCCCCGCGCGAAGGTGGCCGCCGGCGAATATGGCCGCATCCTGCACTACCTCACCCCGCACACCCCGGGCTGGACGCCCGTCGCGCTGACCTGCTCCGCGCTGGAAAATGAGGGCCTCGGGGGCATCTGGGACTTGATCCAAAATTTCTGCGTGAAACTCCGCCGCGAGGGCACCTTTGAAGGCCGCCGCCGCGACCAAAACACGCAGTGGTTCCATGCGCTGCTGCGCGAGGCCGTGCTTGCGCGTTTCTTTGAGACACCGGCCGTCCGCGACATGCTCCCCGCCGTGGAGGCCTCCGTCGCCGATGGCAAACTCCCGGTCATCGAGGCCCTGCGGCGCCTTTTCCCGGAGGAATCCCCGGTGTGAGGCGCCTCCCGGGTTCGCCGCCAGCGGGTGCGCGAAAAAAGCTTGGGAGGGCTGGCAGGGCGTCAATCCATTGGAGGGCTGGATTCGCCGCCCAATGAGGCCAGATCCTGCCTCACATCGCGCTCAATCTTGGCGCACACGATCGAGCACAATTGCGCGATGACGGGGTCGCTTGACAGATAACGCACAAAAACACCCTCCCGCCGCCTTTCGACGAGGCGGGCGTTGTGCAGGATGGACAGGTGCTTGGAGACGTTGGCCTGGCCCAATCCGGTGGCCTCGACCAGCTCGCCGACTGTCCGCGGCCCGGTGGACAAGAGGGACTGCAGGATCCGCAGACGCGATGGATCGGCCAGCGTGGCAAACAAACGAGCCGCCCGGGTGATCTGCGCCATGGGAAGGGCTGTTTTTTCTTTTGACATATTGCCGAATGGTTATATGGTTATTTGAGTTAAAACAAATAACTCCCATGAAATCCTCCGCATTGCGACTTTTAATTGTTGGTGGCGTTGCCGCCGGCGCCTCCACGGCCGCCCGCGCCCGCCGTCTTTCCGAGGAGGCCCGGATCACGCTCCTTGAGCGCGGCCCCGATGTCTCTTTTGCCAATTGCGGGCTTCCGTACCACATTGGCGGCGAGATTGCCGACCGTGCGCGTCTCGCCGTGCAGACACCGGAGAGCCTCTCGGCGCTGCTGAATCTTGATGTGCGCGTCAACACCGAGGCCGTCGCCATTGATCCGGCCCGGAGGCAAGTGAGGATCCGCCGCGCGGACAGCGGGGTCGAGGAAACGCTCTCCTACGACAAGCTGGTGCTCGCCACAGGCTCGGTTCCCGTCCGCCCGCCATTGCCCGGCATTGAAAACCCGCGCATCCACACCTTGCGTTCCTTGCGGGACATGGATGCCATCAAGCGCGCGGCGGGCGGGGCCGCGTCGGTGCTGATCGTCGGGGCAGGGTTCATCGGCATCGAGATGGCGGAGCAACTGCGGCGCCAGGGGAAGAAGGTGGCCCTCGTTGAGATGCTTCCGCAGGTGCTCCCCCAGCTCGACCGGGAAATGACGTTCGCGCTGGAAAACGAACTTCGCGCGAAGGGGGTGGAGCTTGTCCTGGGGGACAGCGTGGCATCGTTCGACGGCTCAGGGGCGGACGTCTCCGCCCGCCTCGCATCCGGGCGCGCGATTTCCGCCGACCTGGTCATTCTCTCCATCGGCGTGAAGCCGGAAAGCGGGCTTGCCGCCGCCGCCGGGATCGCGCTTGGCGCCCGTGGCGCGATCAAGGTCAACGAATGGATGCAGACAAGCCACCCGGACATCTACGCCGCGGGCGATGTCGTCGAAAGCGTCGACCGCGTCCTTGGAGGCCCCATGTCACTCGCGCTTGGCGGCCCCGCCAACCGGCAGGGCCGGGTCATCGCGAGCCACATATTTCTGGGGCCGGAAAAGGCCCGCCCGTACCCGGGGCATGTCGGGACGGCCATCGTGCGTGCCTTCGGGATGGCCGCCGGTGTCGTTGGCTGGACGGAGCAACGCCTGAAAGCCGCCAGGATCCCGCACGAGACGGTGCTCGTGAGCGGCGACCAGCATGCGGAATACTACCCGGGAGCGCTGCCTTTGACATTGAAGCTGCTTTGGTCGCCGCAGGACGGGCGTGTGCTGGGCGCGCAGGCATTCGGCGTGGACGGGGTGGACAAGCGGCTCGATGTCCTGGCGACGGCACTCGCGGGGCGCATGACGATCGACGATCTCGCGCAGCTCGAACTCGCCTACGCCCCGCCATTTGGAAGCGCCCGAGATGTTGTGAACACGGTCGCATTCGCCGCGCAGAACCGCCGCGATGGCTTGGTGCGCACCGTCCCGGAGGCGCCCGCGGACAGCCGTCTGCTCGATGTGCGCCCCGCCGTCGTGGCGGAAATTGACCCGATCCCAGGCGCCTTGAACATCCCGTTTGCGCAGCTGCGCCCGAGGCTCGGCTCCCTGGACCGGGAAACCGCGTGGACGACCGTTTGCTCGCTCGGCAAGACAAGCTACTTCGCCGCGCGCGTCCTCGCGCAAAACGGCTTTGACGTCCAAAGCCTGTCCGGGGGCCGAAAGCTTGGCCACATTTCCGGGCAGGGGCGGGTTGCGCCGCCGGCCACCCCGCTTGCGTCCCCGGCTCCCGCGACTGCAAAAACCACGATGGAAACGCTGGATTGTTGTGGTCTTGGCTGCCCGGGGCCGTTGTTGCGGCTCAAGGAACGGTTCGACACGCTCGCCCCTGGCGATGAATTGCACGTCATGGCCACCGATCCAGGTTTCCGTGCAGATGTGTCCGCCTGGTGCCGCTCCGCGAACAATGATCTCATTTCGGTTTTTGAGGAGAAAGGCGTGGTGCATGCCCATTTGCGGAAAACGGGCGGGGCAGGGCGCCCGGCACCCGCCGCGCCGCAAACGACATCGGAAACGGCGGCGTCATCTGCCGCGCCCAGCCGGCGCAAAGGGGCCACCGTGGTCGTTTTTTCCGCCGAGATGGACAAGGTCATGGCGGCCCTCGTCATCGCCAACGGCGCCGCCGCGCTGGGGGGCAGGGTGACTTTGTTTTTCACCTTCTGGGGGATCGCGGCGCTTCGCCGCAAACATGCCGGGCAGGCGGGGGAGCGCAAAAATCTCATCGACCGGGTGTTTGGGTGGATGCTGCCACGCGGCCTGGCCCGCCTTCCGCTTTCGCGCCTGAACGTCGGCGGCATTGGCGCCCTGTTCATGAAGCGCAGGATGAAGTCCAGAAACCTTCCGAATCTCCCCGGATTGCTGGATGCCGCCCGCCAGTCCGGTGTGCGGTTGGTCGCGTGCGCGATGTCCATGTCCGCGTTGGGGATCCAGCGGGAGGAGTTGATGGATGGCGTCGAATTGGGCGGCGTGGCCGACTATCTCGAGTCCGCGGAACAGGCAGGGACAAATCTGTTTGTCTGAAAGAATATCCGGGCGCGCGCCGGCGGATCCGGCCTCCAAAATCGTGCGTGCCGGCGCCTGTGGGGCGTCAGGCAAGTGCCGCGGGTGCCCCACCTGTTTTCTCCATGCCAACAGTCCGGCGTGGAGATCGCTCGAGGGCGCCATTCCCCGTGAAACCTTGGAATTGGGTCAAGGCTCTAATCTCGCAAGGCCAACAAGTTGCCATTCCAACAAGCCATTCCCGGAATCTTCAAAAAATTCGGTTCCGCCCATCCCTCACGCCAGACGGCGGGACGTGTTCCAGCTTGCTTTGCACCGATAATTGACGCAAACCCACTCCCGCTCTCTGGCGCGATTGGTGGTGCCAGAGGGTTTTCATCTACCCATCGCCACTATACAAAACAACAAACTCGAACGCCGAAATGGTTTACGACTATATTTTCTCCTCCGAATCTGTCGGAGAGGGCCACCCGGACAAAGTGGCGGATTATATCTCGGACAGCGTGCTTGACGCCTGTCTTGAGGCGGACCGCTCCAGCCGTGTGGCCTGCGAAACCCTCGTGAAAAGCAACCACGTCTTCCTTGCCGGCGAAGTCACCACCAAGGCGAGGCTCAACATTGAGGCCATCGTGCGCCAGGCCATTGATGAGATTGGTTATCGCACGCCGAAGGATGACGATGTTTTTAACGCCGGCACCGTCTTTGTCACCAACGCCCTCACACGGCAGTCCCCCGACATCGCGCAGGGGGTGGACGCGCGTGCCGCCACGGGGAAAGCCACCGATGAGCAGGGCGCCGGGGACCAGGGCATCATGTTCGGCTATGCCACCGACGAGACGCCGGAACTCATGCCCGCCCCGGTCATGTTCGCGCACCGCCTGCTTCACGAGCTTCATGCCCTGCGCCACGACGCAAAAGTCGCCTGGCTGCGTCCGGACTGCAAATCCCAGGTCGCCGTGGCCTACAAGGACGGGCGGCCCGCGCACATCGAAAACGTTGTCATCTCCACCCAGCACACCGCGGACGTCTCCCATGCCACGATCGAGAAATTTGTCGTTGAGGAGGTCATCCGCAAAGTCCTCCCCGCCGGGTTGCTTTCCACAAAAACGCAGTTCCTCATCAACCCCACGGGCCGGTTTGTCTCCGGCGGGCCGGGAAGCGACGCCGGGTTGACGGGACGGAAAATCATCGTGGACACCTATGGCGGCGCCGGGCGTCACGGCGGTGGCGCGTTTTCCGGCAAGGACCCTTCCAAGGTGGACCGTTCCGCCGCCTACATGGCCCGCTGGGTTGCCAAGCACATCGTCGCCGCCGGCCTTGCCGCCCGCTGCGAACTCCAGGTCGCCTACGCCATCGGCCACCCGCACCCGACAAGCATTTCCGTCAACACATTCGGCACCGCCACGGTGGGGGACCCCGCGATTGTTGCCGCTGTCAGGCAGGTCTTTTCCTTCAAGCCGGCCGACATCATCAGCCAGCTTGACCTCCTAAGGCCGATTTATCGCCGAAGCACCAACTACGGGCATTTCACAAAAGCCGACCTCCCATGGGAGAAACTCACGCGGCTCGACGCCTTGAGGGATGCGGCGAAGGCCCTGGCGGCGGGCTGAGAAAGGCGGGTGCCTCCGGTGCCCCCGTGGTTTTCCCACGCGCGGGCCTCCGGCACACGCCGCACGGGGCGGGCGCGAATGCCCGCCTTTTTTTGCGTCTCAAAACTCCACGCCGGCCTGGGCGCGGACCCCGGCGTTGAACGGGTGCTTGATCTCGCGCATCTCCGTCACGAGATCCGCGAAATCAACAAGTTCCGGCGGGGCGCCGCGTCCCGTGATGACGACGTGTTTTCCCGCCGCGCGCGAGCGCAGGCCGTCCAAAACCTCGTCCACGGGCAGGTAACCGCACTGGAGGACGATGTTCAGCTCGTCGAGCAGCACAAAGCGCACCGCCGGGTCGCGCAGCGCGTCAAGCGCGGCAAGCCACCCCGCGCGCGCCGCCGCGATGTCCGCGTTGCGGTCCTGCGTGTCCCACGTGAACCCGCCTCCCGCCCCGTGCCACTGCAGAAGCGGCCCGGAAAGCACCTTGCGGATGGCATGGTCGCCCTCCTTCACGAATTGCACCACGACACAGCGGCGCCCGTGCCCGATGTTGCGCACAAGCATCCCAAAGGCCGCCGTGCTCTTCCCCTTGCCCGCGCCGGTGTTGACTATGACGAGGTCGCGCTCCTCGCGCGCGGCATCCATCGCGGCGCGCATCGACGTCTGCAAGTCCCGCATCTGCCGTTTGTGACTGGCCTCGTCATTCTCGTCCGAAGGTTGCCTTTGCGCGCCCGGCGCGGCGGGGGCGGGGGGTGGATTTTGGAAGCTGGTCATCCGCCGCAAGGTAGGGGGCGGCGGTTTTTAGGCACGTTTTTTCCAAGAAATCCCCCATGCCCGCCGGCGTGCGCGGCGTTTTCAGGAATTGCCGAGCGCCGCGCGGATGAGCCTCTCGATGGGTGCCCCGGCTCCCAGCTTTTCGATGGCCTGGCGGACGGCCTTGTCGGCGTCGACGGCCTTGAGGCCGAGGGATACAAGGGCGGCCACGGCGTCGCTTTGCGTGGATGGCGCGCCGCCCCCGGCCGGACCGGCAAGGGCGGCGGGGCCGGTCTGGGCGCCGCCGTCCCGCGCGGAGACCCCGGCGGAGACCTTGTCGCGCAGCTCCACGACCAGGCGTTCCGCCGTTTTCTTTCCGATGCCCGGGCAGCTTGCGAGAAGCTTCACGTCGCCGCGCGCGAGGGCCTCCTTGAGGACGGGCAGGGACAGCTTGCTGAAAATGTTCAGCGCGGTGCGGGGGCCGACCCCCGAGACCCTCTCGACGAGCATTTTGAAGAAGTCGCGCTCCTCGGCGGAGGCAAAGCCGTAGAGCGACTGGTCGTCCTCGCGGATGACGTGAAGGATGTGCAGGCGGACTTCGCTCCCCGGGGGCGGGAGTTTTTCCGTCGTCGTGACGGGGATGTGCACTTCGTAGCCGACGCCCGCGCATTCGACGACGGCGTGAAATATCGCCGATTCAAGCAGGGTGCCGCGCAGGGAGGTGATCATGCGCCGGGAAATTGCCGGGATGCGCATTGGCGCGCAACCGCCAAGGCCGGCCGCATTCACCGGAATCCGCGCCCCGCCTCCCCGGCGTTTGTTGACGGTTGAGCCGCCGCGCGTTGTCACGCAGCATGTCACCCATTTGAAACCAATGGATAAGGAAGCCATCCTCAACGTTCTCAAGCGGGTGCGGTATCCCGGATACACGCGGGACATTGTGTCCTTTGGCCTCGTCCGGGAGGTGTCGCCGCGCCCGGGGGGCGGCGTGCTCGTCTCGGTTTGCGTCACGACGCGCGACGAGGCGCTCCAGGAGCGCCTGCAAGGGGAGATCGCCGCCGCGCTTTCGCCGCTTCCCGGCGGGCCGTTCGAGGTGCGTGTGACGCGCGAGGAGCCTTCCGGGCAGGCGTCCCGCGCCGCTTCGGGCGGTTCCGCGGCCCCCGCCGCCGCGCCCGTTCCGGGGCGTGTGCCCGGCGTGGCGCGTGTGATCGCCGTGGCGAGCGGCAAGGGCGGGGTGGGGAAGTCCACCGTGGCCGTGAACCTCGCCTGCGCCTTGGTGCGGCATTGCGGCGCGGGACGGGTTGGCTTGCTGGACTGCGACATGCACGGGCCTTCCGTGCCGCTGATGACCGGCCTTCTGGGGCGCGCCCCGGAGACGGACGGGGAAAACATCCTGCCGCTGGAGAATCATGGCCTGAGGATCATGTCGCTTGGTTTCCTGATGGACGAGGAGGCGCCGGTCGTCTGGCGCGGGCCGATGATCATGAAGGCCATCCGGCAGTTTGCCTCGCAGGTGGCGTGGGGGGGCGTGGATGTCCTCGTCGTGGATCTGCCGCCGGGGACGGGTGACGCGCCGTTGTCCCTGGCGCAAACGGTGCAGCTTGACGGGGTGGTCGTCGTCACGACGCCGCAACCCGCGGCCGCCGGGGTCGCGCGGCGCGGCGCGGAGCTTTTCAGGAAGCTGGGGGTGCCGCTTTTGGGGGTTGTCGAGAACATGGGCGGATCGCCGGGGGCGGCCTCCATTTTCGGGAGCGGTGGCGGCGAGGCGCTTGCCGCGCAGCTTGGCGCGCCGCTTCTGGCGCAAATACCGCTCGATGCCAGCGTGCGCGAAGGCGGCGACACGGGGCTGCCCGTGGTTCTCGCCGCGCCGGAGGGCGCCCCGGCGCAGGCATTCCGCAAGCTGGCCGCCCGTGTCGTGGATTGAGCCGTCATGCAGGGTTTTGAGACATGGCAGTGGGTGCTGCTTTTCGCGGCGTCGCTCCTGGTGGGGATTTCCAAGACGGGGATCCCGGGCCTTGGCATCCTGTTCGTGGCATTGTTCGCGAATGTGTTTGAGGATGGGCGGCAGGCCACGGGCCTGGTGCTGCCGCTGCTCATCGCCGGGGACTTGTTTGCGGTGGCATTTTACCGCCGGCACATGGAATGGCGCTGGCTGGTGAGGCTTTTCCCGTGGGCGGCGGCGGGTGTCGTCGCCGGTTTCCTTGCGATGGGGCGGATGAACGACAGGCAGTCCGGGATGCTCATCGGGGGCATCATCCTCGCGTTTTCCGCCGCGCATTTCCTTCGGGAACGCCGGGGGCGTGCGGCGCCCGTGGCGGGGGATTCGCCGCCGCCGGGGGGCGGGATGCCGCCGTGGTTCTGCCCGGTCATCGGATTGCTGATGGGTTTCACGACGCTTGTGGCGAATGCCGCCGGGCCGCTGGCCACGTTGTTTTTCCTGGCCGCAGGACTGCCAAAAATGGAGTTCGTGGGCACCGGGGCGGTGTTTTTCATGGTGCTGAACTGGTTCAAGGTGCCGTTCATGGCGGGCCTTGGCCTGATAACCGTCGAGAGCCTTGGGCTTAACGCCATGCTCGTGCCCGCCGTGTTCACAGGCGCCATCGCGGGGCGCTTGCTTCTGCGCCATGTCAACCAGCGGCTTTTCGAGAACATCGCCCTCGCGCTTGGCGTTCTTGCCGGCCTGCGGCTGCTGCTTGGGTAGGCGCGGCGCGCATGGCGGCGGGCGTGGGCGCGCGGGGCGATTCCCCAAAGATCAGCAATAGCTGGAAAGGGTGTGGACATCCCCCGACCACGTGTAGGCTGCCAGAAGCGGAGTCGCGGTGGTTTGCATGGAGTGGTGGATGTTGGGAGGGTGCAAAATGAGGGCGCCGGGCCGGTGCGTGAGCGGGACGCCCGCGGCGGTCCAGAGGGCATCCCCGTGGAGCACATAATAAGTCTCTGTGGCGGGATGGCGGTGGGCGGGGTAGAGCAGGCCGGGGCCGATGGCCGTGAGGCCGAAGCAGACCTTTTCACTTCGGAAAGGGGCGATGGGGCCGACAAGTTCCGCCCATGCCATGCGGCGGCCCAGGCCGGGGGGCGAGGCTTTCTCGTCATAGCTGTAGCGCCACGGAAGGGCGCCAAGCCATGGCTGGACAAGTGCGAGGAGGCGCGCCGCGGCCTCGTCTCGCGGGCATGGCCCGGGGCCGGTGTTCCCGGAGGAAGCTGCCGCCGTGGGATTTGCCAGCATGGCGAACCGGGCGGCGACCGGGTGCCCGCTTGGGGCCAGAAGGGAGGCGTCGGCGACCGAAAAATCGATGGCGTCAAGCTCCGCGACGACGTGGCGCAACTCGGCGGCGAGATCCTCGCGGACGTCACCGGCGAGCCGAAGGTAGGTGTCGCGAAAATCTCGTACGATTGCCGCGGCTTTTTCCCGCGAGAGCGTGCATCGCGCAGGCTCTGTGCCGGCTTGTGTGGAAAACATGGCGTTAATTTTTGGGAAAAGGTTCGATGTCTGTCATTATTTTTTCATCTTTAGTAAAAAACAAAAGAAAAATGCGGTGGCCTGCTTTTCGTCCGGATGAACGGAGTTTGTGGAAAAAGGGGGGAAGCTGCCCAAGCCATTGGAAAACGCTTGCGTTGACGGCGCGCGCCGGTTCCCTGCGCCCCCGTTCTTTTACTGACCCTCTTTTGAAATTCGCGGGCGCATTGGGAATGCCGTGCAAACCGGCAACAGACGCGCTGCGGTAATGGACAACCTGTCCGCCAGTGCCGGCCTTGAACGGGTCGGCCGGCATGGAAAAGCCAATGGGCGCGCCTCTCCACGGGGGGGCGGGCCTGTGAAGGCGGCGGCGGGGTGGCCTCTCTTTTCCGGCGGAAGTCAGGGGAAGGAGGCGGGAGTCCAGAGTCCGAATATCACGCCCGCGCGTTTTGTCTCCGGCAACGCATGTTGCCTTCATCGCGAAATATGAACACTGACAGCCTGTATGATGCCCGCGCCCTTCCGGCGCGGCTTGGTTCCATGGACGCCGTGCCTTGCCGGCGCGGGAAGGGGATGGCGGGTGCGCGCCACAGGGGCGCGCCACCCCGGTTCCGGCCCCCCGTGGGCGGCCATGCGGTTTTTGCCGCGCCACTTTCCGTGTAGTCCTTCCCTCCCTCCCCCTTGTTTTTTGCCTTTCCGGGCGCCGTGTTTTGGCGCCGGGAAACTGGCGGGGCGCGCGGCTCCCGCGCGCGGGTCCCCGGTTCGGGAAGTGGAGGGGCGTGGATGCGAGCGGAGGGTTCCGCCGTGGCGTATGTCGTCTGGAGGGATGCGTCGCCGCGATTCCGTGCCTTGAAAACTTTCCGGAAGGAAGACCACCCGCCAGCGTTTTCCGTTTTTTCCGGCGGTTCCGGAATTCCTGATGTTTTTTTGCCAATTCTGACTTTCCACAAAATCCATGAGAATTTTTCAACTTTCTCCGCTGCTGGCGGAGCTTCCCAATGCGGCGCTTGGCGCTGGCGCGACGGTGCCGGCGCACGGCATGGCGGCGCAAACCATGCTGTTGCTCTGCGTGGTCATCGCGGCAGGCATGGCGGCAGGCTCGCTCAAGGTCAAGGGCATGGGCCTTGGCGCGGCGGCCGTGCTGTTTTCCGGGCTGGCTTTCGGGCATGCCGCCGGGGCCGGTGTCGAGGTGTTTCGCGCCGATGCGGCGATCCTCGACTTTGCCCGGGACTTTGGACTCGCGCTTTTCGTGTATGCGGTCGGGCTGCAGGTCGGCCCCTCGTTCCTCGGTTCGCTGCGCAAGCAGGGCCTTGGCCTGAACGCTCTTGCCGCCGCGGTGGTGCTGCTTGGCGTCGGCATTGCCGCCGCGCTCGTCGTCTCCGGGGTGGTCACACTGCCGCAGGGAGCCGGCATTTACACGGGTGCGGTTACAAACACACCGGCGATGGCGGCGGCGGGGCAGGCGCTTCCGGGAGGGCAGGGGGGTGTCGTGGCGATCGGCTATGCCGTGGCCTATCCTGGCGCCGTGGCGGGGATCATCGGCGCGATGCTGCTTTTGCGCTGGCTCTTCCGCATTGATGTCGGGGCGGAGGCGCGTGAGCACGCGGCGGCCCTGGAGACGGGCGCGCCGGGTGTGGCGCGGGTGACGGCGCGCGTCGACAATCCCGGGATGGCCGGGCGTTCGTTGGCGGACGTCTCGGGGATCCTTCCCGATGGCGTCGTGATCTCGCGCGTCCGGCGCGCGGGTGTGGTGCGCGAGGCATCGGCGGGCCTGGCGCTTCAGTCCGGGGATCGCCTGCTGCTTGTGGGTGACAGCGCGCTCGTTTATCCGGCGGCGGCATGCTTTGGCTGTGTTGTGGAGGAGGACCTGACGTTGGGCGGGGTTGCGGGTGGCGCGGGGGCGGGGGAGTCCGTTGTCCCGCCGGTGGCCGCCCCATGCGTCTCCCAGGTCAGCGCCCGCCGCGTTTTTGTGACGGCCGCCAATGCCATTGGGACCCGCCTTGGCGCGTTGCGTCTCCCGGAGCGCCTCAATGTCGTGGCGACGCGTGTGGGCCGTGGCGGGCGCGAGCTTCCCGCGTCGCGCAATCTTGTCTTGCAGGCCGGCGATCTTGTGACCGTTGTCGGCACCCCGACCGGGCTGGATGGGGCGGCCAGGGTGCTGGGTGATTCGCTCAAGGCCTTGAATCACCCGCACTTCATCCCGCTCTTCCTCGGGCTGGCAGCCGGCATCGGGCTGGGGGTGCAGGAGTTGCACATCCCGGGTGTCCCGGCGCCGCTGAAGCTCGGTCTTGCGGGCGGCCCGCTCCTCGTCGCCCTCGTGACGGGCAGCCTGCTGCGCGTCGGCCCGCTCGTGTTCTATTTGCCGCCCAATGCGCTGCTTTTCATGCGCGAGCTTGGCATCGCGTTGTTCCTGGCTTGCGTGGGTCTCAAGAGTGGTCCCGGATTCTGGCCGAGCATCCTGGCGGGAGGCGGGGCGTGGGTGCTTTACGGAGCGGTGCTGACGGTGGTCCCGTTGCTTGTGGTCGGTGTCTTGGCGCGGAAGGTCTGGGGGATGAACTATCTGACCCTTTGCGGGGTGCTTTCCGGCGCGATGACGGACCCGCCCGCCTTGTGCTTTGCGCAGGGTGTCACGCGTTCCGAGGGTGCCGCCGTGGCCTATTCACTCGTGTATCCATTGACGATGTTTTTGCGCATTTTGACGGCCCAGCTTTTGGTGATTTTGTTGTGCTGAGAGGGCGCTTTTCCGTGGCTTGGCTCCCCCCTTTTTTTGGGGGGGGGCGGCACGCTAGGCGCGTTCTGGTGCGATTTGCGCCGGGCGGGCGGGCGGTTTGCCGCCGTTGTTTCAGATCCGGAACGTTTGCTTGCAACGTGGATAGGAACGGCATCCCCAGAATTCGCCGTTTCGGCCCGTCCTCCTCACCATCTTCACATCACACGACGGGCAGGTTGGTGTCGTGTGGTCGCCGGCCGTGATTTTGGCAAAGATGGCGTCACGCCTGCCATCCTCCAATGCATCAAGGCGTGAAAGAAGTCCCTTGCCGTCAATGAGTTCGAGCGGTTTTCCGTTCGCGAATGCCCGGGCCTCGGAGGTGAAATGCCCCGAGTTGAAAAAGCATGCACGGGGCGCGTTTTCCGCATGCATCACCCCGAAAAGCTCCCGGATCGGCTTCACTCCCACCGGGTAGGCCTTCCAAGCCTTGCATTGGACGATGGCAATCACCGCGCCATGCGGGGTTTCCCGCAGCGCAAGATCAATCCCGCCATCCGCGCCGGCGCGTATCCGGGAAGCGATCAATCCTTCCGCCTGAAACAGGGCTTGAACAAGCATTTCAAAACGCCGCCATTCCAATTGATTCAGCAACTCTTGCGTGAATCTTTTCGGAGGAGTTTCTCTCGCGGGTAGACAAAAAAAGCCCCCCACCCCGAAGGGTGAGCCTTGCGTGAATCTTTTTGGAGGAGTTTCTCTCGCGGGGGCATGTTGCTGGCAGAAACCGCCTTCCTCTGGCGCTGGATGCGGGAAATCCCCGGAATTTTTGGGAAGAAAAGGCTCCGCACCCTCGGTTTTCCTGTACAATGTCCGCCACAAGGCAATGCCCGCCACGAGGGCGATTGCCGCGCAAAGACAGAGAAATCCAATTATCACGGACGTCACAAAGATCCCCGCCGCCCGTCTCATGTTGCCGTTGGACAGGAAAAACAGCCCCAAGAAAACCAGAAGCGCGAGCGTCATGATGACTCTCGCGACTTCAAGCGGATCGTTTCGTCTGGACCGGCGCGCCATGGTTCAGGGATATGGAATCCACCCCGGTTGGCGCAACGGCAATGTCACATTGCGTTTCCCATTCTTGAGCACCTTCAACTCAAGAGCAGGGATGCGTCAAAGGGAGGCAAGGGACTGTTCCAGGTCGTCACGAAGGTCCGGGAAATCCTCTGTGCCGAGGGAGAGGCGGACAAAATCCGGCGGGGTTCCCGTCGCCAGTTTTTCCTCGTCGGAAAGCTGGCTGTGCGTGGTACTCGACGGGTGAATGGCGAGTGAGCGCGAATCCCCGATGTTGGCGACATGCGTGAAGAGCCGCAGGCCTTCGATGAACTTCCGCCCGGCCCCGTGGCCGCCCTTGAGGCCAAAGCCGAGCAGGCCGCCAAAACCGCCCGAGATATACTTTTTCGCGGCGGCGTGGCTGGCCGAGCCGGGCAGCCCGGGGTAATTCACCCACGAGACTTTCGGGTGCGCGGCGAGAAAACCGGCGGTTTGCAGGGCATTGTGGCTGATGCGCTCAAGGCGCAGGTGGACCGTCTCAAGTCCCTGCAAGAGCAGGAAGGCATGAAAGGGCGAAAGGCAGGCGCCCGCGTCGCGCAAAAGCTGCAGCCGGATCTTCATGGCGAAGGCGATATTGCCACAACCGGGGAAGTCCTTGAATGCCTCGCCGTGCACAATGCCGTGGTAGCTGGGGTCCGGCTCGGTGAATCCTGGGAATTTCCGGCCGCCTCCGGCCGCCATCCAGTCAAAATTGCCGCCATCGACAACCGCCCCCGCAAGGAAAGTGCCGTGCCCGCCAAGGTATTTTGTCGCGGAGTGCACAACAACATTGGCGCCGTGCTCAAAGGGACGGTGCAGGACGGGGGAAAGGGCCGTGTTGTCAATGATGAGGGGCACTTGCGCCTCGCGGGCGATTGGCGCGACTTGCTCGTAGGGGAAGAGCGTGAGGGCCGGGTTTCCAAGACTCTCGCCAAAAATGGCTTTCGTGTTGGGGCGGATGGCGCGGCGGAATCCCTCGTGGTCAGCGACATCGACAAAGGTCACCTCGATGCCCAAGTGGCGCAGTGTGTGGTGAAAAAGATTGTACGTCCCCCCGTAGAGCTGTGCGACGGAGACGACATGGTCTCCCGCGCGGGCGACATTCAAAATGGCATTGGTGGTCGCCGCCTGGCCGGAGGCGTGGAGCAGCGCGGCGGTGCCTCCCTCAAGGGCGGCGATGCGGCGCTCGGCGACGTCATTTGTGGGGTTCATCAACCGCGAGTAAATATTCCCAATCTCCTTCAATCCGAAAAGGTTGGCGGCGTGCTCGGCATCGCGAAACACATAGCTGCTCGTCGCGTAGATGGGGACGGCGGCGGCGCAGGTCGCCGGGTCGCCCTTGACGGACTGGCCCGCATGCAGGGCCTTGGTGCCAAGCCCTTGCGTTTTGGGCGTGGCGGATGTCTGATTTTCACGATTCATGGTTGATGCGAGGAACAGGGTTGCAAAGAGGGTGCGGGCGCCTTCCCGCCGGCTGGTTCAATGGCGCAGGGCAGGGAGGCTTGCGGCGGCGACAGCCTGGCCGTGCCGCTTGTCCTGCTCGTCGGGAACGCGCGGGACGATGCTCAGCTCGGGAAACTCGGCAAAAAGCACCTCGCGCGCCTTTTCAATGATGATGGTGCCGCCTTCGCCACTTGTCACGCGCCCCATCACGAGCAGGTGGCGGTATTCATAAAACTCGGCAAGCAACGCGAGGTAATAGCCAAAACAGACGCCGATTGTCTCGTAAACCTTGCGTGCGCGGGGATCTCCGGAAGCCATCAGGTGCTGCAAGGTCTCAAGCTGCTCGGGGAGCCTCATCCCGGCAGGCAGCGTGATTCCCGCGGCAGGCAGCAGACGCCCGACGCCTTGTTGTGAAAAATATTGCACGGCGCACCCGGCATCCCCCGACCACTCATCCAAGGGGCCGTTCTCGCGGTGGTCAAACGGCACAAACGCCAATTCGGAAAGCCAGTTTGTGACACGCCCGGCGGGGTCCACATAACCACCCGCGACGCTGGTCCCCATCGAGATGCCGAGCACCGCGTTCTCACCAAGGCTCATCGAGCCGGCCAATGCGGTGACATCCCCGTCGTTGAGCACCTCAAAGGGCACACCCCACTCGGCGGCAATCTCCAGAAAAATGTTCTTCACGCACCGCTCAAAAACCCCGGGATCCTTGATTCCCCGGAAAAGCGAAGCCACGCGCACAGTATTATTAATATAGACACCCGCCGAGGATCCCCCGATGGCATCCACCCGCGGCAGGTGCGAGGCGGCGCGCCGAAGCGTGTCCATGATTCCGGCGCGATGGTAGGCGGGGTCCGGCTGGAAATAAGGATCCCATTTGACCTCCTCGGAGAAAACCACCCTCCCATCCACCAGCGCGGCGCATTTGCGGTCGCTGCCACCAAGATCGAAACCGATGCGGCAGCCATCCAAATTGCGCCCCAGGGGCAGATGCGAGGCAACCTCGGGCGGAAACTCCGACTCGTCACGAACCACGGCGATTTCGAGGCCCGTGTCGAAGAGTTTTTGGACGAAATCGTAATCAAACGCCCGTTCGCCGCCCGGCCGGTAGGCCTCTCGCAACATCGCCGCCACGGCATTGGCATGCAACCCGCAAAGCCAGACCCGGTTTCCACCGCGCGCCCAAAGCAAAAACTTCACCGTGCGCTCGATGAACATCTTGTTCAGGGCCGCGAATTCCGCCGTGAATGGCAGGCAGAACAGGCGGAATGTCGAGGCCGTGCCATCAGGTCGCGACAACGAAAGCGCGAGTGGCGCGGCACCCGGAGTGCGCGACGCCAGTTCACGATAGGCGCGGCGCCAAAGCACGGCAGGAACAAACCCAGGATCCGCCTCCGGCGTGAATTTTGGAAAAATCGGCAGGGATCTCATGGGCCGCAGGAAAATGCCGCCCTTCCCGCAAGACAAGCCTTGCCTGCCCCCTTGGGGCACCTTCCACCCCCCTCGTTTTTTCTGGAAATCGCGCCCCCCAGCGACATTCTGCCGGCGTCGTTTCCTGCGCGACACCCGTGCTTGTTTTCCTCAACGCCCTGCCCGCAAGACCGGATCCCCGCGCACACCGTCAGGGCAATTCTCCGCAAAACAGAAAAACAACTCTCTTGAGCATCATGAAGACCCGTCCAACCCACAACATCTCCCCCGCGTTATCCCTCGGTTTTCTCGCCGCCGCCGCAATGGGTCTTCCCGGCACCCCCGCCAACCTCCATGCCGCCCCCCAAGCCCCGGCAACCCCGGCCGCGGAGGCCAAGGACCGTCAAAAACTGCCTCCCTTCATCACCGAATTCCAAAACGCCGAGACACTCTTCCAAAACGGCAAATACCTGGAGGCCATCGTCTCCTACAACAAACAGTTCACCCAGTTCAAAAAGGACGTGGACGCCTTTGTCGCCAGGGAAAAGGACAAGGGCACCGCCTACAACGCCTTTCTCCACCTGCGCCTGGCGGCATCCTGGCAGGCCCTCAAGGTCAAGGAGGGGGAGGAGGCAAAAAAGTGGAAGGAAGCCGAGAAAGAGCTTCTTCTCTTCCTTCAATATCCCAAGGGCACCGACGGCTATTTTGGTGAGGGCAACTTCGTGCGCGATGCCCAGATCGCCCTCGCGCAAGTCTATGGCGAGCAACAAAAATGGGAGGATGCGCTGAAGTACCTCGCCCCCCTGCTTGCCGCCTCCAAAAATTCCCACAACACCTCCGACCGCGTCCGCCTTTCCATCGCCTATTGCAAGGCCCTCGTCGGCAAGGCCAGGGCCAATAACGAGACCGCGGCGAAAACCACCATGGAGGAGTGCCTCGCGACCATCATCACCCCCATCATCGCGACACGCAATTTCCGCGTCGCCGAGATCCGCGAGGCGGCCAATTACGCCGTGGAACTCTTCACCAAGCTCGGCAAAACCAAGGAGGCCCGCGCCCTCTCCGACTCCATTCAGGACGCCACGACCGGCAACCCGCTTGATCGCGCGACTGCCAGTTTCCAGCGCTTCGGCATAGCCGAGGACCTCTTCCGCCAGGCCGACGAACTTCAGGGCAACCCCGATGCGGAATCACAGCGCATGCGCCTCTACAGGCAGGCCCTCGGCGCCTTCCAGGAAATCCTCCGCAGCGCCCCCCTTACCGCCCTGCTCGATGACGCCATGCAAATCCAGGAGGCAAGGGTGACCGCGATCCGGAAGAAAATCGGGACCAAGGACCCCACCGACGAGCAAAAAGCCGAGATCACCAAGGAGGAGCAGGCGCGCGACCTCTTTGCCGCCGCCGTCAGCATGTTCCGTAAAAACCCGGATTATGATGCCTTTCTTTCCTACCGCATCGCCCTGTGCCTGCTCGAAATCAACCGCCCCTGGGAAGCCTTCATCGCCCTGCGCGACATTTTTGAGAACAGCCCAAAATTCTCAAGAATGAGCGTCGCCCACTACTACTATATCAAGGCCCTTCGCGCGATCAAACGCACCAAGGAAGCCCAGGAGGAATGCCGGAAATTCATCGCCAAATATCCCGCGGCCGAGGAAATCGGCGAGGTCGCCGTCCTCATCGGCGAAATCTCCTTCGACCTTGGCGACTACAAGGAAGCCGTCACCCAATTCCGATGGGCACGGGCAAATGTCAAGTCACTCACCAAGGCATACAAGGAATGGGTCGACTGGTACATCTGCGCCGCCCTCTTCCAATCCGTCGAGTGGGAGGAGGCGCAAAAAGAGATCGAATCCTTCCTAAGCCATTACCCCGCAAGCACCCAGCGCGAGCAAATGGTCTACATGCGGGGCCTGTGCTACTTTTTCCTCGGCAAGTATCAGGAAACGCTCGCGGGATTCGGCGTCAGCGACAAAAACGGCTACCTCCAGCAATACCCCAAGGGAAAATTTGTCCCCGAGGCCGAATACCGCCTCGCCCTGGTCGAATTCGGCGTAAAAGCCAGTGAACGCGAGAAATACGACTTCAAAAAACGCCACAAACGCGAACCCGCCGCATGGGAGATCACCAATAACACCAAGGTTGAGAAACAAGCCCGCGACTGGCTCGAAAAATACGACCTCAAACGCCTCCCGGCGAATGTCGACGCCGAATACCGCGCCTCCATCGAGAAATTGACCCCCGAGGTGCGTACCCTCCTCGGTGATGTCTACTTCAGGTATCTGGACGACAAAACCGCCGCCAACACCAACGAGCAAAAGACCAGGCACCTGCGGACCGCCATCAATTGTTACGTGGAGGCCGCCCTCGGTTCCTCCGAAGACTCGCAAACCTTCGACTTTGTGACCCGGGAGCTTAACCGCCGCCTTCCCGCCCAGCAGGAATGGGGGCGGATGCTCGAAATCTACCACACATTCTACAGCCGCAACCCCAACAGCCCCAAGGCGCTCGGCCACCTCTACTGGGTGCTCCGTTCCGTGGAACGCCTCGGCAAAACCCCCGAGGCACGCCGCGGAAAACTCGCCGCCGAGGGCATCAAAGGCATCCCGGACGAATACCTCGTCAAACCGGCCGTCGAGATCCTGGCCGACGCCATAAAACGCAACATCGGGGATTATCGCCAGGAAAACGTCGAGCAACTCATCGGCGAGCTTGCCAACCGGATCGTCGCAAAAACCCGGCGGGAGGTGCAGCAAGCCGCCCGCGAGGCCCAGCGCGCGCAGGAGGAGGCCAGGCGCCAATCCCCCGGGGAAAACACAGGGGCCACCCCCGCCCCCGCCGCGGCACCGGCACCCGTGCCGGAAATCTCCCGCGAGGAACGCGATCGCCGGAAGGCCGAGGAAAACCGGAAAGTCCTCACCCTCGCCACCGAGCAAATTGCCACCCTCCTCAGGCAAAACGGCACCACCAAAAACATCGTTCCGGCGCGCGTCTACTACGCATGCGCCCAAGTCGCCCAGCTCCTGCGCAACCACCAAGCCTACAACGAGTACATCGCACGCATCGTGGCCGCCTACAAGGAGGAGGAGCTTAGCCCGGCGATTCTCGCCGCGGGCGCCGACTACCTCCTTGAACAAAAAAACCTCACGCGGGCGGATTCCTACGCCCAATACATCCTCGACCACTGGCGCAGCTCCGACTACGCCGACGTCGGTTTCCTCACCAAGGCCGAGATCCTCCTCGAGGCCGGGACGAGCCTTGCAAAATCAAACCCCGCCGGGGCCGGCGCAAAATACGCCGAGGCCCTCGCATTTCTCCGCGAAGCCGTGGACAACGACATCCTGCTCTCCAAGGAGAAGGAAATCCGCCTCGCCCATGCCCGGGCCTTGATCCTTGCCGGCGGAATGGCGCCGGATGGAAAAACACGCAACTATGACGTTGCCGCAAAAATCCTCGCGGACGGCGCCTCCAACAAGGCCTGGCGCGGGGAATACACCGCCTGGTGCCTCTACTACCTCGGCCAGGTCGAGGAGAAGAAAAACAATGAGAATGCCGCCATCAACTACTACCGCCGCTGTTTCCTTTCCTGGAAAAAACACGCCGTCGTGACCGCCAAGGCCTATTTGCGCGTCATTGAACTCTTTCGCAAAAAAGGCGACACAGCCGGTGTCGGCGGCACCATCCACGACATGCTTCAGGAAAACAATCCGGCCTCCCGGCAACCCGAGGCGGCCCACGCCCGCGCCCTCCAACCACAATATCCCTATCGCCCGCCCACCCAGCCCACTGTCACCCCCCAACCCGCGGCGGCGCCCAGCCCAAAATAAAACCGGAAGACACCGCCGTCGTAGCGCGGGCTTCCAAACCTGCCCCCTTGAACCCTGCCCCATTCCCAACGTGAAAAAGGGGCGGCCAAGGCGGGAAACCAGATCCAAATGCCTCTTCGTTGGACATCTTCGTTGGCCCGCACCCTCCAAAGCGCGGAAGACTGCTGCACACCAAGGCCGCCGCGCGCCAGACTGCCGCACTCCAAGATTGCCACGTTCCAGGGTCACTCTCCAAGGCCGCTTCCAGCGACAGCAAATGTGGCGCCGGCGGAGGACAGGCTCGCAATGCGCGCAATGCCTTGGCGTGCGTCGTAGCTTGCCCACCGCCTCCAACATCGTGCACATGGCCTGTCGCAAATGCGCGCAATGTCTCGAATACGTCGTGGCGCCGCCGTCGTAGCGCGGGTTTCCAAACCTGCTCCCTTGAAGCCGGCCCACTCCCAACGTGAAAAAGGGGCAGCCAAGACGGGAGGCAGATCCAAACGCTTTTCGTTGGCCATCTTTGTAGGCCCATGCCCTCCAAAGCGGCAGAAGGCTGCTGCACTCCAGACTGCGCGCTCCAAGACCGTCTTCAGCGGCAGCAAAAGTGGCGCCGGCAGAGGGCAGGCTCGCAATGCGTGCAATGTCTCGGCGCGCGTCGCGGCGCCGCCGTCGTAGCGCGGGTTTCCAAACCTGCTTCCTTGAATCCGGCCCATTCCCAACGTGAAAAAGGGGCAGCCAAGACGGAAACCAGATCCAGCGGCAGCAAAATTGGCGCCGGCAGAGGGCAGGCTCGCAATGCGTGCACTGTCTCGGCGCGAGTCGCGGCGCCGCCGTCGTAGCGCGGGGTTCCAAACCTGCTCCCTTGTAGCCGCCCCACTCCCAACGTGAAAAAGGGGCGGCCAAGGCGGGAATCAGATCCAAATGTCTCTTCGTTAGACATCTTCGTTGGCCCACACCCTCCCCAAAAAATCGACTTGAAAGCAGGTTTGGAAACCTGCGCTACGACGGCGGTGCGGCGCGGCAGCGGCCGGCGCCGGTCACCTTTTCGACCCCTGTTGCGCATGGGTCAGCTGGCGTAGGGGTTGCGGCGGCGAGAGAGAGGCCTCGCCCATCACCACGGTCGTCCGCGCCGGCGTCAGCTGGCGTAGGGGTTGCCCCGGCGTCAGCTGGTGCGCGGCGTCGCCCGGCGCGGGGGTCAGCTGGCGTGGGGTTTGTTGCGGTTGTTGTGGTTGCGGCGGCGGCGGTGGTGGAGGGAAAGGGCGAGGGTGGCAATGGCGCCGCAGAGGGCGTAGGTGGAGGGTTCGGGGACGACGGGGGTCGCGGTGCCGCCGCCAAGGGGGCTGCGCAGGAAGATTTTCTCGCCGGACTTGATACCGTTGGAGTCGAGGATGTCCCCTTTGTGGACCTCGAACTCGATGCCGTTGGCGGAGCGGAGAATGCGGGTTCCCTCGAAGTCGGGCGGGAGGGCGGCGGGGGTTCCGCTGCCGCTGCTGAGGTCGACGCCGGTGATGTGCCGCCGATGGCGGAGAGAATGACGTATTCCGCGTTGGCGGGGACGTGGCCGGCGACGGTGCCAAGCTCAAGGGTCGCGCCGCTGCCGTTGTTGTTTTCGATGAGAATGCTGCCGCCAACCTCGACGAGGTCGGCGTTGGTGCCCTGGATGTCCACGATGAGCTTGGCGCTGGCGTGAAGGGTGACGTTGTCGGGCTTCGCCGCGCCGAAGGTGAGGGGGTCCAAGACGGAGGCGCCAAAGGTGAGCTTGCCGACATTCCCGGACCCAACGCCGGGGGAAAGGGTGCCCATGATGAGGGAGTAGAGGGTGTTTCTCCCGAAGGGCACTCCACCGCCGACGCTCACAATGCTGCTTCCGACAAGCGTGGTGTTAGGCTGAACCCATGCCATGCCTGCCGCCAAGCTAATGTTGTTCGTGAGGACGACGGTGCCGCCCGCGATGGCAAACCCGCCCGTAAAGGTTTGGTCCTTGGCAAGGGTAAGCGTTGTATTTCCATCCTTTACAAGATGTCCGTCGCCACTGATGGTGCCTTTGTAGGTGTAGTCGGCGTCCAGGTTGAAGGTGATCCGGGCAGCCCCCGCGCCACTTGTGAGGTGCACGTTCTGGTCATCGTTGGCGCCAAGGCGCGCGGGACCTACGAGAGTCAGTTCCGAGGCGCCGCTCCGACCACTGGCCGAGCCACTCCCGGACCCCGGACTGGTGGGTTGCAGCGCCGCTGCCGAATCATCCACTTGGATACCAGCCTTGCCGTTGTTCCCGGCGAAGTCGATGGTGTTGGTGAATGTGACATTGGCGCCGTTGGTGATGAGCAGCGTGCCGTTGGCCTGGGTGCGCAGGTTGGTGTCCAAGGAGTGTACGATGGTGCTGCTGGCGCGCCCGGTGATGGGGCCGCCGGAGAAACGGGCGCAACCATCCACCACCATGCCGCCAACGGTGACGCCCACAGGGTCCACGGCAACATTCGGAATGTTGCCGTTGCTGGGTACCTGTTGGAAGGTAAGCCGGACGACGTCGCCGTTGAGGAAGGTGTTCGCGGTGGCCGTGGCGCCTTGGTCGTTCACGTACATCTGGCCGGACCAGTTGCCGGTCCCGGTTGTGGAAAGTTCGGCCTTCCAATCGCCACCGGTGAGCGGCCCGCTCCAGCTGTTCACGATGTTGTAGCCGGTGTTCGCGATCTCGACGTAGAGCTTGTCGCCGGTGGTGGCGCCGCCGGGCGTGCCTGTGTTCAGCGTGGCGGTGGCGTAGACGCGCCTGCCGTCGGCTGGCATCGCGCCGGCTGCAGAGACGGGGTTGCCGTTGAACGTCAGGCTGTCCGTCAGGAGCGTGCCGCCGGTGGTGTTGACGGGGGACGTCTGACCGGTGGCGGTGGTGGTCGTGGCGTTGAGGAGGTAATAGTTGCCCTGCGCGGTCACATTTCCGCTGAGGGCCACATTGTTCTGGCCGGGCAGGACACCGCCGTTGGACGTGTCCACCTCGCCGCCGGCGAGCGCGAGCAGGGCCGTGCCGGCGCCCGGCGTGGCGCCCGTGAGGTCGAACCCAAGTGTGGAGTTTGGGGCAAACGTGTATTTCTCGCTGGCGAGCACATTGCCGGCGCCCTTGGCGGCGAGGGTGGCGTTGGCCTTCAGCTCGTAGCTGCCGAAGGACGCGCCGTTCGCGTCGTAAGTCTGGTAGCGCGCGCCGCCCTCCAGCCTGTGCGTGCCGTAGGTGAGGGTGGTCTTGCCCGGGATGAACACCCTGGCATTCTGGCCGATCTGGGAAAAGGTGCCTCCTTGGATCGTCACCGTGTAGCCCTCAGTGTTTCCAGCGGCGGCGACGGCCTTGATCTCGTCGTGAAGGGCGATGGTCGAGCCATTATTGGCGTGG
>JAIRPL010000066.1 GCA_031256995.1 Puniceicoccales bacterium | reverse complement strand
AAATACAGCGCCTACTATTCCCCTTACCCACTCTCGGAGAAGGACTTCCTTGTCTCCGCGAATCGCCGCGGCAAGTGGGTTCTTCTGCTCATGGACACCGACGGCAACCGTGAGATCATTAACGAGGGCGCGCACAACATCTGGGACGCCATCCCCGTGCGCAAACGCAGCGTGCGCACGACTCCTGACACGGTGGACTGGCCCACATGGGAGACGCGCGAGAAACCCGGCACAGGCCTCATTTACTCCAACAATGTCTACGAGAACGCCCCGCCTGAGCTGAAGGACAAAGCCAAGTACCTGCGTATCTGGAGCATCGAGCACAAAACGTACACCTATTGGTACAAACGACCGACCATCTCCACCGGACCGGAAATTTCCATCAACCAGTCTGATGGCGTGAAGAAGATCATCGGCACCGTTCCCATCGAGGCTGACGGTTCCGTTGCCTTCAGCGCCCCCTCCGGCGTCGCCCTGCACTTCCAGCTGCTGGACAAGGATCACCGCGCCCTGCAGACGATGAAGAGCTTCACGGGAGTCCAGCCCGGCGAAACCCGGGCCTGTTTTGGCTGCCATGAGCAAAAGATGAACGCCGTCGGCTCCAAGGCCATCGGTTTGGCCATGCGCAAGCCGCCCGCCTCCATCACCCCCGTGCCGTGGGAGGACATCACCGTCGGCTACGAACGCTACGTCCAAACCGGGCTTGACCAATATTGCGGCAAATGCCACGCCGACTCCAAAAACGCCGCTTCGCGAAAATTCAATTCCGCCCTGCGTCCCGGTTTCCTCGGCTTCAAGGAACCCTATCGCCACCTCCTCGGCGCGCCAGCGTGGGGGCATAACTATAAAATGCCCGAAAACCGCATGGATGGCTTTGGCTGGGCCGACACCATCCTCGTCGAATCCTACGACACACGCGCCCCCGCCGCCTACTCGACCTACCCGGCCATGACCAAACTCTCCTACAAAAGCCGCCTCGTGAAGCGCTTCGCTGGCGAGAAGGTTTTTCCGGGAGACAAACATCCCAACGTCAAGGCCGACCCCGAAACGCTTCTCCGTGTGATCCATTGGGTTGACGCCATGGGGCCATACTATGGAGCGGAGGAAGTGCGCGAAATGGAGGATCCGACATTCGCCGGCCGCAACTGGATTTCGCAGCCCCCGCGCATCCACACGGCCCCCATCGTCCAGCGCCCGGGTCCGTTTGACGCCTTCCATACCGATGAAGACCCGGCCTATTTCCCGGCAAAGCCCTCTCAATACAACGCCCTCCCCCACGGCGTTACCCGGAAATAAGCCACGAGGGCCTGTTCAAGATCACACAGGGAGCGGCGGAAATATCCGCCGCTCCTTGTGTGTTTCATGTCTGCAAGACCGGACTGCGGTCCGCATGACGATGGTGGATGCACGTTAGGAGCCCCCATTTGGCCTGCCACCAGCGCTTCCTAATCCTCCTGTCGCGGCTCGCTTTTTTGTCGAACGGCGCAATCCACATCTTTTTGCCGCAACCGCTCCGTGTCGCGCCCCTCCCCCCCCTCAGGCAAAACACACGCCCCCCTGCCTTGGACGAGAAAGAGAACCGCGTGCAAGCAACCCTTCCAATCCACTATACGAGCTTCCCAAGGGAGATGAGGGAGCGGGGCGGGATATCGTGGAAAATCAAGGGGTTGGATGGGGATGGAGGAGAGATGAGACGGAAAAGGGCGCCCATGCCAGAAGGGGACAAGGGTGTATCTGGAGGAGGCGGCGACGGGGTGGCGGCGGGCGCGCACTCGTGTTGCAATGACGTTGCAATGCCCTTTTCCGGGTGTTGGAAGTGTCCGGATGGAGATGGGGGACAAGGGGGATTTTGAAAAATGACGTTGCAATTTGGGACGGAGGGCGTGCGCTTGCGGGTGCTCGTTTGACCCGTTTCGGACGTTGGCAAGTGAGGTGGCGCGAAAGCGTCGGCATCACCCCCGCAAACGAGCTTTTTTATTTTCGGCGAAATGCGGTTCCGAAATTGAGGCGTTTGTTTTTGACGTCCAAGTAGTATTCCCCGACCCAGAGTTGGCCGCAGATGTTGCACTGCCGCTCACTCCACTCGAAGCGCTTCCTTAAGCTGCCCGATAAGCCGACTGGCGCCTGGGCGCACTTGCGGCACGCGCGGATTCCAGACCAAGGCGAGTTTTCGTTTCAGGCGCTTCAACGCGGGGTCCGTCACGCTGGTGTAGGTGCCAGCCGGCAATTCCGTCAAGGCCAGGGATGGAAGGATGGCCGCAAAGCTGCCCGAGCGGACCGCGCTTACAGTCTGGGGAAAGGACTGGCAGGCGAGCGCCGGGCGGAACTCGGCCTCAAGCCCGGCGGCGATCTGGCGGACGCGTTGCGTGAACTGCCCGTCCGTCGTCTGCGATGCCAGCGGCAGTTGCCCCAGCACGTCCTTGAGCGTGGGCGTCTCGCCCCGGCCAAGGAGCGCCTTCGGGACGACCGCGACATAGCCGAGTTCCCCCAGCGGGGCCGAGTCAAGCGCGGGGGTCACCGCATCCTGCCGGATCACGCCAAAGTCGGCACGCCCATCGGCAAGATGTTGCACGACATCGTTCGTGCGCAGGCTCGTGGCTACGAAACGCACAGGCTGCCTGCCCGAGGTCAATGCGCCGAGGCGAGGAATCACCAGCCAGTGCAGCAGGCTGTCGCCGGCGACGATGGTGTAATCCAGGCTCTCGGCAGCGCACTCCGCACGAAAATCCTCCAGCGAACGAAAATGCTCCCGCGCGAGATCGGCCAGCCGTCGTCCCCGCCCGGTGAGCTTGAGCAACTTGCCCTGCCGCTGCGCCACTTCACAACCGAAGAACTCCGACAATTCCCGAAGCTGCCGGCTGTATTGACTCTGGCGGATCGGGTCGCCCGGCGCCGCCTGGGCGATGCTGCCGGCATCGTGAACCTCGACCAGCACGCGCATGCGATCCAGCGACAGACCGCGTTCGGAAAAGAGTTTTTCAAACATGATTTGAAAGTCATGTATTCAATATCCTCAGGCATGGCAAGCACCGGCCTTTCTGGCAGGCTGCCGGCACAACATTCTTTGCGGGTCTAAGGATCCAGAAAGATTTTTCAAAGTTCCTCTTGATTTCGGAATCCGCGAAACCGTTGTGACTCCACCGACACCTAATCGTCCCTGCCTTCCGCCATGAATCAATCCACACGAACGAAACGTGACAATCTTTGCGGCCGCGCTACGACGGCGGTAAGGGGGGGGGGGGACCTGCGCTACGACGGCGGCGAGGCGGTAAGGGCACGACGCTACGGCAGAGGCGTCGGCGGCAGAGGCGTCGGCGGCGGGGGCGCGGCGCTACGGCGAAGGCGGCGGCAGGGGCGCGGTGGGGACGCATGGCCCAGCGGCAGGCGGATCCGCAGCCAGGCGGGGGCGAGGGGGCGCGCGGCAGGCGGGGGCGTCGGCAGTACGCCGGCGGCAGACCGTTTCCCTCCGTGCCGAGACAAAAGACGGAGACCTCCCGCCTGCTTACGCAAATTTGCGCAAGGGTTCCTGAGAATCCGCACGCCCGCGTCGTGGCGCAGCGCTTTGGAGTGCGTCGCTTCGCAGGATCGCAATGCGCGCAATGACTTGGAGTTCGGCGGCCCCCCGCCGCCGTAGCGCGGGTTTCCAAACCTGCTCCTTGAAGCCTGCCCTACCCCAACGTGAAAAAGGGGCGGCCAAGCCGGAAAGCAGATCCAAACGCCTCTTCGTTGGACATCTTCGTTGGCCTGTGCCCTCCAAGGCGGCGGGAAGCCTGCCGCGCGCCAGACTGCGCACGCCAAGACAGCTTTCAGCGGCAGCAAAAGTGACGGCGGCGGAGGGCGGGGTCGCAAATGCGCGCAATGACTTGGAGTGCGTCGTGGCGCGGCCGTCGTAGCGCGGGTTTCCAAACCTGCTCCTTGAAGCCTGCCCTACCCAGCGTGAAAAAGGGGCGGCCAAGGCGGGAAACCAAATCCAGCGCTTTTCGTTGGCCCGCACTCTCCCCCAAAAATCGACTTGAGAGCAGGTTTGGAAACCTTATAGGATGCTGGCAAGATCGGCGTAGTCCCGTAATGAAGCTGGTCTTGGCCAGTGGTTCGGGGAGGCGCGTCCTGCAGGACGCGCTTCCCCTGTCCGCCGGGAGTCTGATTGGAAACCACGAACCCTGGAGTTCGCAACGCAGCAACAGACACG
>JAIRPL010000034.1 GCA_031256995.1 Puniceicoccales bacterium | reverse complement strand
ACACCAGCAAAACACTTTTCCCTCCCGCCGCCGCGGGGGGTGCGGCCTTTTCTGGGGGTCCGGGGGTGTTGGGGTGTTTACGGCCCCCCCCCCCCCCCCCCCCCCCCCGTAAAATTACATAAATCCTTTTTAGCAAATAATTTGCGGAATATTTTTTTGGTTTTCCGCACGCTCACACCCTTTGCCCAGCACGCCCTGTCCGGCGCGCTGGGTTTTTTGCGTCCAAATCGGACGCCAAAATTCCACGGACAACACCAATAGCCAGCCAACACATCGTTCCCTGAACATGAAAAGTAACCCTAAACCAATCAACCAGCGCGGCCTTTGTGGCACCGTCCGCACGCCGCTGCGCATTGCCACCATGGCGCTCAAGATGGCTTGTGCCATCGCCTGCCTCCTTGCTTGGGATGGCCCCCCTGCCATGGCCAATGGAACTGAGAACGCCTCGCGCAACGCGTCAAGCGAGCGTGCGCCTGATGAAACGAAGCCAGCGGCACCGCCCGCCGATGCGAAAAAGACGGCCATCTTGGTTCCCCGCCTCGGCCTGATGATGCAGCCAATCCCGGCGGGCACTTTCACGATGGGAAGCCCGAAAGAGGAGGCGGGACGAGATGACGATGAGCGACAGCATCAAGTTTCGATCACGAAACCCTTCTGGCTTGCCGCCTCTCCTGTCACTTGGGCGCAATGGAAGAAAGTGATGGGAACAACGCCGAAAGAGCAGTTGCGCGCTGCATGGAATTCGGACCTGGAGTGCTGGGATGACGGGGATGGCAAGCTCGTGACGATGAAGAAATACTTTGATGTCAAAAAGCTGGAGATCTCGGAATGGGAAAAAGGTTTATCCGAGAATCAGGACGATGACTTTCCGATGATATGGGTTTCGTGGTACGAGGCGATGGAGTTTTGCCGGGAGCTTACGGAAACCGAGCGGGCGGCGGGGCGTTTGCCTTCCGGTTATGAATACACACTGCCGACAGAGGCGCAGTGGGAATACGCGTGTCGCGCGGGAACGAGCGGTCCTTATGGCCGCAATGGAAATTTGGACGAAATGGGTTGGTATGACAAGAACAGCGGAGGCAATCTGCATTCTGTCTTGAAGAAAAAGCCGAACGCCTGGGGACTTTATGACATGCACGGCAACGTGTGGGAGTGGTGCTTGGACTGGTATGGAGAATACCCGGAGGGAAAGGCCACCGACCCAAGAGGCGCTGCTTCTGGCGAGAATTGTGTGATCCGGGGTGGTAGCTCCCTCTCCAACGCATCGACGTGTGGTTCGGCTTATCGCAGTAATGCTTTACCGCATTGGCGTGGTGGAGAGCAAGGCTTTCGCATTTGCCTCAGCCCGGTTTCTCCTCCCAAAACGGCGGAAGTTTTTCTTCTTCCAGAAGTTGGCATTGCGATGTTTCCGATTAGAAACGGCACTTTCACAATGGGCGAGAGCCTTTATGGGGGGGCTGGTGACGAAACGCAGCATGAGGTGACACTCACGCAGGATTTTTGGATTGGAATGACGGAAGTCACCCAGGCGCAGTGGAAAAAAGTGATGGGCACGACACCAAGGGAACAGGTGCGCAAGTCATGGAATTCGAGCGCGAAATGCTGGGTGGGCAAAGATGGCGAATTGGTGACGATGCGGAGACACTATGATGAGCGAAAATTGGAGATTTCAAAACTTGAAGAAGAATTGAAAGGCGATTTGGAGGACGATTTGGACAAGAATAATTTGCCGATGACGTGGGTTTCGTGGCACGAGGCGATGGAGTTTTGCCGCCGGGTGACGGAGACCGAGCGGAAGGCGGGGCGTTTGCCTTCCGGCTACGAATACACACTGCCGACGGAGGCGCAGTGGGAATACGCGTGTCGCGCGGGAACGAGCGGACCTTATGGCGGCACCGGAAATTTGGACGAAATGGGTTGGTATGATAAGAACAGCAAATGGAATCTGCATCCTGTCGCGCAGAAAAAGTCAAATGACTGGGGGCTTTACGATATGCACGGCAACGTGTGGGAGTGGTGCGCGGACTGGTATGGAGAATATCCGAAGGGGAAGGCCACCGACCCGAACGGCGCCTCCTCGGGGGACGCCCGTGTGATGCGGGGCGGCGGTTGGAACGACACCAACTGTCGTTCCAGCCTTCGTGGCGTCAGATTGCCGGACAGTCGCAATGCGGATCGCGGATTTCGCATTTCCCTTCGCCCGGTCGGAAAATAGTCCGGCGCCTTGAGCGCCACGAGGCACGGGGCGGCCAGCGAAAGGTTCGCCCCGTGCCCTCGGTGCCGGGATTGCCGTCCGCATCCACCATGGGCGGACATTGTCGGGATCGGGGCTGAAAAATGAGGCCGCCCCGCCGGAACGATGGAATAAGAGCAAAGCCCCTATTCCATGACGGAACTATTGGGGGCGGTTTGCCTGGTTCGCCTTTTCGCGGCGGGCATCAAGCATCTGACGGAATTTCTCGAAGAGGGCGGTGGCGTCGTTGGGGCCGGGACCCGCTTCGGGGTGGTATTGCACGGAAAAGACGTCACGGTCTTTCAGGCGAAGGCCGGAGACCGTGTTGTCGTTGAGGTTGATTTCGGTGACAATGGCGCCGTGCGCCTCAAGGTCCTCGGCTTTTGCCGCGAAACCGTGGTTTTGGGCGGTGATGGCGACGATGCCTGTCTCGAGGTTTTTGACGGGTTGATTCCCGCCACGGTGGCCAAACTTGAGCTTGTAGGTGCTGGCGCCGATGGCGTGGGTGATGATCTGGTGGCCGAGGCAGATGCCGAACACGGGGAAACCGGCTTCAATCAGCTCGCGCGCCGCCTCGTGCGCATAGGTGAGGGCGGCGGGGTCGCCGGGGCCGTTGGAGAGAAAGACGCCGTCCGGGGCGTATTTTTTGATCTCGGAGGCCGGAGTCGTGGCGGGGAACACGCGCACGTCAAACCCGGCGTGTCGCAAGTGGTTGAAAATGGAGGTTTTCGCGCCGAAGTCGTAGGCCGCGATGCGGTGAGCGACGCGCCCGGTGCGCGGGCGATTTTGCGCAAGGGAGGTGCCGGGGACGGTGAACGGCGTCCCCTCGGCGGAATAGGCGGCGGGTTGGGAGCAGGTGACTTCCTTGACAAAGTCCCGCCCGACGAGGCCGCCCCATTCCCGGGCGCGGCGGACCGCCTCTTCGGCGGAGATGTTTTCGGTCGAGAGGCAGGCTTTCATCGCGCCGTGCACGCGCAGTTTTTTTGTCAGCGCGCGGGTGTCCACGTCCTCGATGCCTGGCAGGTTGTGCTTTTTGAGCCAGTCGCCGAGGGAAAGTGTGGCCCGCCAGTTGCTGGCGACGGGGCTGAGGCGGTGGACGACCATCCCGGCGCATTTGGGACCCGAGGATTCAATGTCCGTCTCGTTCACCCCGTAATTGCCTATTTCCGGGAAGGTGAATGTGACGATCTGCCCGAAATAGGAGGGGTCGGTCAGGATTTCCTGATAGCCGGTCATGCTGGTGTTGAACACTGCCTCGCCGGTTACCGTGACGGTGGCCCCAAAAGCGCGCCCGTGGAAGACGGAGCCATCCTCAAGCGCGAGTACTGCGTTGGAAATCATGGTGCGCCAAGCTGTCCTTGCGCCTCTGCCAGCGCAATCTTCAAGTGCCGGCCGGGCCTGGGGACGGGGTGGTTGGGGGACGTTTTTGGGGGCCTGCCTCCAGTTTTTGGGCCAGCTCCTCGAGTTCGGCCCGCAGCCCGTGGGGATCAGCGCCGGGGGAGGCTTGGAGGCGTTGGATGTAGGCCCGGAGCCAGCGTGCGGCGGCGGCAGGCTCGCCCAGCTTCATGCCAAGAATGATGGCGTAGGCCCTGGGGGCAAACCAGGACGGGTTTGGGCATTCGGCGGCCCGGCGATAGAACTCCACGGCCTGCCGCGGGTCCTCGAGGCGGTTGAGGGCGATGATGGCGGCGTCCGCCCAGAACTGGGCCTGGGCAAGCGGGTTCCGCGCGGCCCCCTCGGCGAGAAATTTCAGGGCGTGCCTGGCGTATTGGTGCGTGCGCTGTCGGGCGACGGCGGGCGCGAGCGTCAAGGTGCCGCCGTGGCGCAATCTCCAGATCTCCCAGTGGGGCATGTCGAAGGCGGTGATGTGCGCCATCTGGCGCCAGAAATAGGGATTGGCGGGGTCGAGCGTGGCGGAAAGGCGCATGTGGGTTTCGCAGGCGGCCCGGTCCTGCCGTTCCCAGAAGACGTAGGCGCGCACCCAGGCGAAGTCTGCCATTATGGAGCGATAGCCGCCGAGGATGCCCAGCAGGAGACCCTGCCCGGCGGCGGCCTGCAGGGAGGAGGCCTGGAATGCGGGCTGGCGTGCCGATTGCCAGCGGGCGGCGGGCGCGGCCACGTGCGAAAGGCACCACAAGGCCGCGAGGGCTGCGCAGGTTGCCGCGGCCCGGCGTCGGATCTGGCGGAAAGGGGTCATGGGTTGCGTTGGCATGGTCTGTGGATTTCAGGGCGGCGGGCAATTTTTGCCGCGGATGTGCCGCGGGGTTTTTGAGCGCGTGCCGGGATGCCTGCCGCACGCAAAGGGAAAGACGGCTCGACTCAATTGTGTTTTTTCGCACCGTCCCCGTGGCATACCCGCGCACAATGAAAATTTGGTTAAAATTATTTGTCGCTTTCTTTCATGCCCGGCTCATTCGTTCCAAGCTTGGGGATGACTCATGTTCGGCCCGTGAGCGGGTGTTTTTGGATTTCGGGACCGGGAATGAGAAAAAGGCGTTGAAAGGGGTTGCCGTCCTTCTGGGGCGCGAGGATCTCGACCCGGAGATTCGCATCTCCGTTTTGCGGGCCAGGGCCAGTTATTTCATTGGGGCGGACGAGCCGGATGCCGCGCTTCGGGACTACGAGGTGTTGATGGCGATCCCGGCCCTGCCTTTCGGCGTCTGGCATGAGGCCTTGCTGGGGAGGGCGGTGGCGTTCGCGAAAAAGGGCGATTTCTCAAGGGCGATCGCACTTTGCGAGGAGCTGGGGGCCAGGCCAAATCTTCCGGAATACGTGAAAAACGCCCTGATCCAGTGTTTGTGTTTCTTCAAGTGCCAGGCAAACGACCTTGCCGGCGCGTTGAAGGTTCTTCGCGACATTCTTGACTCTCCCCATGTGACTCTGGCGGAAAGATCCCATGTGCTTCCCCTGTATCGGGAACTCCTTTCCGAGGGCGGCGAGACGGCGGAGACGCTCAAGTTGCTCACGGAAATCATTGAGGCGGAAGAGTTTTCGGACGAGGTCGTCGCCGGGGCGTATTTTGATCGCGGGGTTTTGTATGCGAACGACGCCCTTTATCGAATGGCGGAGAGTGATTTCTCAAAGGTTCTGGCCTATCCGTCAATTTCGCTGGCGGTCAAGAAAAGCGCCCATCTGTGCCGTTCCAGCGCCCGCCGGGAGCTTGGCAACCTTGATGGCGCGCTGCTTGATCGCGCCGAGGCTTTTGCGTGCGGCCCTTGGGTGGGATTTCTCCGGAGGAATGCGCGTGTGCTTCTCATCGCTTTCGCGGGAATTGTCTGGGGCGTGCTGCTGTTATTGTCCCGTTTTTCGTCGATGTTTTCCGGATGCGTCTGGGCGATGAGAAAATGATGGCGGGCAGAGGGGCTGTCCGCGCCCCCGGGGCGTGGTTTCTTTGGAGCACTCCCACGGATGGGGTTGCCCGCGCCACTCCTCCAGGCGCGTTCCCGTGCTGAAATGGCGTACGGGGCGCCTCACTCGCCTTCCCCGTTTTCCACCTTGTCAAGGATGGCCCAGATGGTGGTCATCAACCCCTTTGTTTTTTTGAATTCCTCGGGGAAATTTTCATGGGAGCGCGCCTGCAGCGTTTCCTCGGCGCAGGCGAGGGCTTCCTTCAGCAGGCGGACTTTCTCGGTTTTGGATTTCAGGGAGGAGGCTTGGGCGACCAGGATTCCCGCCAGGTTGTTTTTCGTCTGGATCCATTTCAGGGTGTGTCTCTCGCGTGTGCGCACTTGCAGGGCCTCGTGGCATGCGGCGACGGCCTCGCCGAACAGGTGTGAGCTGTCGCCCACCCCGCTTGCCAGTGCCTGCCTTGCAAGGACTTCCGCCAGCGCATTTTGTGCCGCGGCCCATTGGGTCGGGGCTGTCTTGCGTGAATGGACCTCCATCGTTTCACGGAGGAGCATGGCGGATTCGCCGAGTAACCGGGCGCGCTCGTGGCGCGGACTGGTCTCCGCCTGCTGGCGCAACGCTTTCGCCAGGTTGAACCGTACCCTGGCCCAGTCGCCGGGGAATGTCTCGCGGGGGTGGTTCTTGGCGATCTCGCGCAGCGCGGCGACGGTCTCGTGGGGGGAGTGTTTTTTATCAATGGCGCTGGCCGTCTCCATCTGGTCGATCAACACTTCGGACAAGTTGCGTTGTATCCCGGTCCATTGTCGGGGGAAGGAGTCCCGGGTGCGGATTTTCAGCGCCTCGCGCAACGCGGCGATGCATTCATCAAACAGGCGCAGGCGCTCCGCCCCGACGTTCACCTTGGCCAGGGTGTAATATATGACCGCCAGGTTTTCCTGGATGCTGACCCAATGCAGCGGGACCGCCTTGCGGGTATGGAATTTGAGCGCCGCCTTGTAGGCGACGGCGCTTTCGCGAAACAGGCGTAATTTTTCCTGCCCCTCACTTGCGTCGGCCTGGGCTTTCAGCGCGATGGCCAGGTTGTGCTGGGTCGTCCCCCATTGTTGGGGTGCGATCTCGACGGGGCTGGCCTCCAAGGCGTGCCGATAGGCGGTGATCGCGGTGGCGCGGTGGCGCCTGGCCTCATTTTTTTCGCCGCGCGCCGCCAATACGAGCGCGTTGCGGGCCACGAAAAGCTGCAGTTCGGCCCAGTGCCTAGGGGAGGCGTCGCGGGAAATTTTGGTCAATGCCTGCTGGTAAACGGCGATGGCCTCGGACGTCTTGCCGCGCTCGGTGAGGATGAGGCTGTATTGGACGAAGCACAGAAAACGCCGCCAATCCCGGCTTCCACCCTCCGCGACTGGCGTCGCAAGCTCCTCCTCCAGCGCGATTTTTGCCTCAAGCTCGGCCTCCTCCAGCCTGTCTTCCAGGAAGGCGAGCATGGATTTTTCGAGGGAGGTCTGGCTTGGGGCCGTCTTTGTCTTTTTGTACCATTCCTCGATGCTTTTCCGGGACCAGCCCTCGGGGTTTCCGTTGAGCCTGTCCAGCATCTGGCAGGCTTGCTGCCTTGGCTCCACTTCGGGAACCTGGGGCTGGGAATGGAAAAAGTTGAGCAGCTTCAGCATTTCCTGGGCGACGACAAAACCGCCCAGGCGAGCCTCGTCGGGGGCTGGCGCGCTCTTCCCGTCCGCCGTGGAGTTTTTGGCGGCGGCATCGGGAGGTGTGTCATCTTGGGCTTTTGCGACGGGGGTCGTGGCAATGCCGAGGAGCAGGATCGCACAGAGCGCCGGCATGCGCCCGGCCGGGCTTCGCGGGTGGGGGTGCCGCGCCTTGGGCTTGGGGGCGGTCTGGGCGCCGGGCCTGGGGATGCGCGGCGCGGGCATGCCGCAAGGCGGGGTTGATTCCTTGTCTTTGGGATGGGTCGCGGGCATGGCGGCGGGGAATGTGGGGCCTGGGGACGGCGGGCGGTTAATGGCGCTTGTCGCGTTTTGCGCCACGGGGGTGGCGCTGGCGTCCCTCTTTTTTCGGGCGGTTGCGTCCGGCTTGCGCGGCGTCCGGGCTTGCGGATGGCGCCGGACCCTGGTTCCGCGTGGCGCGGGTGGTGTTTTTGGGGATGGGCGGACTGGCCTTGGTAATGGGCGGGCTGGCCTTGGGGATGGGCGGGCTGGCGGGCTTGGCGGGGTTGGGGCCGGGGCTTAGGCGGAAGTCAGTCTGCCTTTTGAAGCGGTCAATGCGGTCAACCGTCACGGCGACATGCTGGCCGAGGGTGTGGGTGCGGCGGGTTTTGCGGCCGACGAGGGCGGTGGCGTCGCCGTTGATGTGGTAGAGGTCGTCGGTGAGGGTGGAGATGTGGACGAGGCCGTAGGCCTGCGAGTCGGTCAGCTCCACGTAGAGGCCGTGGTTGCGGACCTCGACGATGATGGCGTCGTGCGCGGGGCGCTGGCCCGGAGGTTTTGCAAGCTCCCGCTCAAAAAGCTCGAGGAGCTTGATCTTGACGGTCTCGCGCTCGGCGTCGGCGCTGGTCCGTTCCGTCCGGGAGAGGTGGGCGGCGAGGGTGGCGAGGTCGCTGAGGGATGGGAGCGGGGCGGGCGCGGGGGCCTGCTCGGGGCGCGTCAAATCGGCCCTGGCGGATCTGCCGCCTTCCGTCTCCACCCCGCTTTTCCGGAGGTAGTGCCCCAGGATGCGGTGCTCCACCAAGTCGGCATAGCGGCGGATGGGCGACGTGAAGTGGGTGTAGTGCTTTTTTGCGAGGCCGTAGTGTCCGTCGGCGGTGGCGCGATAGCAGGCCTGGCGCATGGAGCGCAGGAAGGCGATCCGGAGCGGATAGGTGTCCTCGCTGGCATTCAGGGTCGCGAGGAGTTTTTGCACCTCGGCCCGCTTGGTGAGGTCCCCCGTCTTGATGCCGGCGGCGAGGAGTTGCTGGCGCAGGTCGGCGAGTTTTTGCGGATCGGGGTCCTCGTGGACCCGGGAGAGATTTGGCAGACGCGCATCGGCGAGGACGCGTGCGACGGCCTCGTTGGCGGCGAGCATGAACTCCTCGATGAGCTGGTGGCTTGGGTCGGTGGTGTTGCGGACGGCGCGCTCGGCGTAGCCGTCGGGATCGCAATAGATTTTGATTTCCGGGCTTTCGAGGTCGAGCGCGCCGGCTTTGAGGCGTTTTTTGCGCGCGACCGCGGCGATGTCCCAAAGGATGCGCAAGCCGCGCTGGATCTCGCGCAGCTCGGCGTCATCCAGGCCGGCCAGCGGGCGTCCGGGGTGCCCGGTTTGGTGCGGTGGCGGGGCGGGCAGGGCGCGGATGGCGCCGAGGTCGTCCTCCCTCAGCAGGGCGAGCGCCTGGGTGTACGTGAGGCGCTTGCGGGAGCGGATCACGGTGTTGGCGAACACGGGCGCGCCCACGGGGTGGCGGTTGTCCGCATCGTAGGTGATGAAGACGGATTTCGTGAGCCGGTCCTGCCCCTCGACGAGGGAGCACAGGCCGCTGGAGAGGGCGTGGGGCAGCATGGGAAGCACGGTGCCGACGAGGTAGGTGGAGTTGCCGCGCGCGCGGGCCTCGCGGTCGATCGGGGTGCCGGGGCGGACATAGTGGGAGACGTCGGCGATGTGGATGCCGACGCGGTGCGTGCCATCGGGGAGTGTTTCGAGGGAGAGGGCGTCGTCGAAGTCCTTGGCGTCGTCGGGATCGATGGTGAGTGTGAAGACCTCGCGCAGGTCGCGGCGGTGGCGGAGGTCCCTGGGGGCGACGCTGTCGGGGAAGGCCGCGGCCTCGTGGGCGGCGTCGGCGGGAAAATCGGCGGCGAGGTGATATTTGTAGAGGATGGCCTTGTATTCGGCGAGCGGCGTGTGCGTCCTTCCCAGGTGCTCAATGATCTCCCCGACGGGGGAGAGATGGCGTTGTTTCCATTCGAGGATGCGCACGACGACCTTGTCATCCTCGCGCGGCACGGGGAAAAGGGCGGTCTTCGCGGGGTCGCCGACGATGATGTCGCGTCCGATGCGCGGGTCGTCGGGGATGATGTACCAGAAAAGGCGTGTCTTTTTCAAGGTTCCCGGGAGGGCGTCGAAGGCCCGCTCGAGGATCCGGATGACGCGTCCGTGGCGCCAGTCGGCGCCGGGGGCGCGGGTTGCGCCGCCGCCGTGTTTTCTCTGCCCGCTGGAGGTGTCGCGCCTCCGGCGCCGGCGCTGGAACGGGGGCGCGTCATCGGCGTCGGCGGCGTCCTCCCCGTCAAATATGCGCACGAGCACCTTGTCCCCGTGCAGCGCGATGCCGGTGTCCTCCGCGCGGATGTTGACGGGGGTTGGGGTCGGGTTTTCGGGGGTCGGGTCTGGCAGGAGGCGGGCGGCGCCGCTTTGGCGGAATTGGATGGTCCCGGAGGCGAGGTCGGCGTCGCTGGGGAGGCAGAAGCAGTTTTTCTTCACCTTGGCGACGGTGCCCGCGGACATCAGCCTTGGGATGGCTTTCCTGACGCCCCTGGCGAGGTGTTTTCCGCCGAGTTGCCGGGCGAGTTCCTCAAGGGTGGCCGGGGTGTAATCGGGGCGGCCCATCAGGGCCAGTATCTGGTCTTCAATGCTCATGGCGTGCGGCCAACCTGCCGCCGCCCGCGCGCGCTGGCGAGATGAAAGCGGGGAATGGAGCGCGGTTTCCAGGGCGGCGCGCCCGTGTCCTTTCGCGCCGGCGGACGCGCCCCGCGCCGGATGCCCCCGCCGGGGGGGGGCGTTCGCGGGGTCAGTCCTCGACCTCGGTGTCCACGTTCACCTTGGTGAGGCCGCATTTTTTCACCAGGGAGAAGAGGTGCCAGAGGTGTTTGCAGGGCAGGGCGCCGTCGGCGCGGATGCGGATGCGCGGCTGGCTGGCCTCGGGGAGGGTGGCGATGCGGAGGAGTTCCTCGCGCAGCTCCGCCTCGTGGGTGGCGCGCCCGTCGTTGGTGATCTGGGCATGGCGGTCAAGGGTGAGCACCTTGGGTTTCACGGGATCGGCCGGCGCGGGCGTGGCGATGGCCTTGGAGGCTGTCGGGAGGTCGATTTGCGTGGTTTGCTCCAGGACCGGGGTGGCTATCATGAAGATGATGAGCAGGCAGAAGCACAGGTCGAGGAGTGGCGTGACATTGATTTCGCTCAGGGCGGACATGCGCCGTTGGCGGGAAAAACTACGCTGGCGGGCCATTGGGTGTGCGTGGGGGGATGTTTGCGGACCGGGGTTCGGGGATCAGCGCCCGGGGGGTGGCTCAAGCCCGTCATCTTCCTGCGGCGCCGGCGGCAGCGGATTGGAGAAAACGTCGTCCGGGTTGCCAAAGGTGTCGACCGGGGCCGCCTGCGGGTCGAAGGGGGCGAAATCCGCCACCCCGTCATGGACCGGCGGTTCCCCGGCGGGGGAGGCGGGATAGGCCTCGGGCCAAGGCTCCGGCATCTGGCGCCCCCAGGGTTGCGCGGCCTGGCGCGGATCCGTCCCGGCGTGTTGCGCGGCGGCAAAGGGCGGGGGCGGGGCGGCTGCCGGGGTGCGCTGAAGGCGCGCGGGCGCGGCGAAATGGGCGGGGCGCTCGATGGCCGGCGGGGCGCCGCAGGCCTCGGCCTCGGCGCGGGTCAGCATGTCCTGCAGCTCCAGCTCAATGCGGTCGGCCAGGCTGCTGGCGTAGTTTTCCAGCTCGGTGGTCATCAGTTTGCATTTGGTGATGAGGTAATTGTAGCCGAACGTGGCCGGGATTGCGACGAGCAGGCCGCAGGTGGTGGTGACGAGCGCGCCGGCGACACCTGGCGCGAGCTGCGCGATCGTGGCCCGGTCGGACAGGCCGCCGAAGGCCACCATGACGCCATAGACGGTGCCCAGCAGGCCGAGGAACGGCCCCCCGGAGACGAGGGAGGTGAGCAGGATCAGCTTTCTTTCATAGCGGAAGGTCTGGCGGGCGATGCCGCGCCCGATGGCGTTTTCGACGTGGCCCATGCACAGGGCGATTCTGGCGGCGGTGAGCACCTTGCCGCGATGTTTCTGGAACGCCGCCCCGGCCTCCGCCGCGAGGTACTCGTAGGGGGCGGGGTCGGCCGTGTTGCGAAGGATGGTCACGCCAAGGATGCTGTCCACCCCGCGCAACTTTTGCTCAAAGCCCGAGTTGCGCCGGCGCAGGGTGCCAAGCTCCAGGAATTTCTGGAGCATGGTGCCGATGCTGATCATGGAACAGATGACAAGGAGTATGGTGATGCCCTGGCCAAAGGTGTCGCACTGCTCAAAGAACCATTGCGGCGGCTTTGTGGCGGCATGCGCGGCCTCGGCGAGGAGGGCGTTTTGCGTGGGCAGGGTGGCAAGGGCCGCGTGGACGGCTTCAATGGCGTGGATGTGTGGAGGCATGGCTGGCTGGCGCGCGGCACGTTTTCCGCAGGGCACGGCAGGCTATGCGGCGCCCGCGGGCTTGCACGATTTTTCCGCCCGTCGGCGCGTCTGTCGCGCGTGTGTCAAAAGTTTCCCTGGATCGGTTGCGGATAATGATTGGACGATGTGCCGATGGCGGGAAGGGCGGGGCGCGCGGCCAAAAAAATGTTGTTTCCGGCGGGTGAAGGGCGTTTCCACGGACGGACGAAATGACCTCAAACGCACTGGAAATCCTGCTTCGCGCCCATGACAACGGACGTCTGCCGCATGGCATTTTGCTGCACGGGCCGGAGCTTTCCGTGCTGGAGGAGACGGCCTGCGCCGTGGCCGCGCGCCTTCTGGCCTGCGCGCCGGACGATGTGACGCGGCACCCCGATTTCTCCTTCGCCCGCCCCGCCAACAAAACCCGCCAGATCCCCATTGAGGCGATGCGCGAGCTGGTGCGCCGGATCTCCCAGACCCCGTCCGCCGGCGGGCGGAAGGTTGTCTTTGTGCATGAGGCGGACCGCCTTGCGAAGATCTCCGCCGACACCTTCCTGAAGACGCTTGAGGAGCCGCCCGGCGACACGACGATCTTCCTCTTCAGCACGCGCCCCGCCCAGCTCGGGGAGACGATCCGCAGCCGCTGCCACCATTTTTGCGTGCTTCCCGACAGGCCCCCGCCCTCCGACCCCGCGTGGGATGAGTGGCTTGATGCCCTGGATGACTGGGTGTGCGATGTGGCCGCGCCCGTGCGGACGGACAAGGTCCGCGCGGCGGGTCTGCTTTTCACGCTTTACGGGCTTGTGGAGCGTTTTGCGGGAAGCCTCGAGGCCGCCTCCGCCGCCGCATGGGATCGCGCCAGGAAGGACCTTCCGGCGGGGATTGATGCCGATGAGGCGGGCGCCATCGAGGCCGGCATCGGGAAGGGGGTGCGCACGCGCCGCCTGGCGGACATTTCGGCCCGCCTTTGCGCCCTCTACGCCCGTTCCCCCGGCCCCGCGGCCACCCGCGCCCTTGGCATCTCCATCCAGAAACTGGAGCGCGCCGCCGGCTTGCTGGAGGCCAATCTTCAGGTCGTCCCCGCCCTCGAGTACGCCCTGCTTCACTGGCTCCGCGCCTGGAGCGCGCGGTGAGGGCGCGACGGCCGGCGTTCGCTTACGGCCTTGAGAAACATCCGCGCTGGCGCGAAAACGGAGCCATGGAAATTGAGGTGCTCGTCAACGACTGGGAGGGGTATCGGCTCCTGGACTCGGGGGGTGGACGCAAGCTGGAGGCCTTTGGGGACGTCCGGATCACGCGCAGCGAACCCAAGGCCTGGTGGCGCCCCGCGCTTCCCGAGGCGGAGTGGCGCAAGGCGGCCGCGATTTTTGAGGATGGCGGCGGGCGCGAGGGCCGCTGGCGTTTCCCGTCGCCCGGCACCCCGCGGGAATGGGAGGCGCGGTATTCCCCGCCGGGCCGCCGGGATGGCGCGCCATTGTGTCTCCAACTGCGGTTCATGGAGAACTCTAAGCAGGTCGGCCTTTTCCCGGAACAGTCCCCCCACTGGCGCTGGCTTGCCGGGAACCCCCCGGAATTTGCCTCCGCCCCCCCGCCGGCGCTGCTCAATCTGTTTGGATACACGGGCGCGGCGTCGCTTGTCGCGGCGGCCTCGGGGTGGCATGTCACCCATGTTGACGCCTCGAGGCCGGCGATCGCATGGGGGCGGCGCAACGCCGGTCTCTCCGGGCTTTCGGAGGCCCCCCTGCGCTGGGTTTTGGAGGATGCCGTGAAATTTGTCCAAAGGGAGGTCAGGCGCGGGAATCGTTATGATGCCATCCTGCTTGATCCGCCGGCGTTCGGGCGCGGCCCCGATGGCGAGCTTTGGAAGATTGAGCGCGACCTGCCGCCCTTGTTGGAGAATTGCCGCAGGCTTCTTTCCGACCGCGCCAGTCTCGTCCTGCTGACCGTCTACACCATAGACGCCTCCAGCATTCTCTGCCACAACCTGTTGCGGCAGATGGCGGAGGGCCTTGGCGGCACGCTGCGGATTGGCGAGCTTGCCCACCGGGAGGAGTCCGGCGGGCGCCTGCTTCCGCTTTCACTTTGGGGGCGGTGGGAGCGGCGGTGATGGCCGCTCGGTGATGCCCCGCCGCGCGCGATGGCGCATGGCGCGCGTCACTTCGCCTGCGCGCGCTTGCGGGCGACGGCTTTCTGGAGGGCGGCGGCGAGGTTTTGCGCGGGATGGTCGAGCGTGAGGCGCAGCGTCCGGCCGTCGGCCTCGGCGTCCAGGGCCTCGAGCAGGTTGGCGAAATGGGAATCCGGTGTGGCGGCGCCCGTGTGGGGCGTTTTTCCGGACTCCTCTTTTCTTGTGTCCGGTCCGGCGTTTGCGCCTCCGCCGCGCACCATCCGGAGCAGGGCCGCGGCGCCGAGGATGGTTGTGCGGGAACGGGTCGCCTCCGCCTCGCTGGAATAGGTGCCCGTGGCGCGCAGCCGCAATCGCCGGCCGTCGTCGGCCAGAAGCAGGAAGAAGTCCGCCGGGATGGGGAGGTTTCCGCCGAGCACCCTTCGCCCGTCCGGGGTTGGGGATGCGGTTTCGCCGAAGGCGCAGAGCAGAGGCGCGCTCCCCGGGGCGGCGTTTGCGGAGAAATCGGCAAAGGCGGGCGGGAGAAGGCGGGAGCGCGTCCCGTCGCGATGGGCGGTGATGAGCGCCGGGGCCTGGGCCATGTCGGTGAGCAGGGCGAGGGCGTTTGGGCCGAGCGGGGCGAGGTGGATCCTCCAGTCCGGATGCCCCTTGTCGGAGAGTTCCATGAAAGTGTGGCCGCGAACGAGGCGCGTGGGACAACCGGCGGCGGCCGCCGCGTTGAAAATTTCGTCGGGCTTGAAACGGCCCCGCAAAATGGCGACGGCCGAAAGGGGGGCGGGGCGGGGCGGGGCGGCCTTCCCGGCGGGTGCCCCTGGGGGGGCGGCCGGTGTTGTGGCGGGCTGCCGGGGCGCGGGGACGTCGATGCCGGCGGATGCGCCGGCCCTGGCCTGGGTTTCCGCGGTTCCGCCCGTTTCCTCCGGAATGGGGAGCAGGATGCCGATTGTGATGCCGGTGATGTCAGCCAGGGGGTTCACGCCCGTCATCCGTTTGAACGTGGCCATTTCGGGGACGGACAATTCGCAGAGCGCGAGCGCGGCGGACGCGGCCTGGGAGTCGCGGACGGCATCGAGGTCAAGGTGAGCGAGGAGCACGGCCTCCTCGGGGATCCCGCGCGGGTCGAGTGGCGTGGCGCGGCCCGGGGGGGCGGCCGCCGTGAGCGCAAGCGCCGCCAGCGCGGCGGCATGGATGGCGCGTCTTGCGCACGGGAGGCGGGAGGGGGGGGCTTTCATTGTGTGACCGGGGGTGGTGTGGCGGACAGCGGATTGTCCGGCCGATGAGGATGGGTGTCGCATGATTTTGCGTCTTGCTTGGCGGAATGAACCCGCCGCGCCTGTTTTGTTCCAGCGGGCAATCAGGGGTGTGGCGGACTTTTTTCGGGGACGGGGAACTCGTTGTCCGGCCGGGGGGATGGGCACTTTGGGAGTGCGGTCCGGGCGGCTTGGTGGCAGCAATGCCGGCGCAGTGTCGCTTGCTTGGGAAAGACCATGAATTTGCCGAAAAAAGCCCGAAGGATCCTTGTCATCCAGGACTATCTGCGTTCCGGCGGGACGGAACGGCAGAGTTTGCTGCTGGCCGGGGAGTTCGCGGCGGCGGGGCGGGAGGTCCTCCTGCTGCGCTTCAGGCCCGGCGGCGCGCTGGCGGACCATGTTCCTCCGGGGGTTGGGACGCGGGTTTTGCAGCCATTCGACACCCGGCTGGACTGGTTCGCGCCGGGGCTTGGGCGCGCCGTCCGGCGTTTTCTCCCGGATTGCGTGCTGTGCATGGGGCGGATGGCGAACGGCCTTTCCCTGCGCGCCAAGGCGGCTGTCCCAAGCGCCAGTGTTGTCTGCACGATGCGCACGGGGAAGCCGCTCTCGTGCCTTCACCGGCTCAATTTCTCCATGGCGGATGCCGTGGTGGCGAACAGTGCCGCGGCCGCCGTGGCGCTGGAGTGCGAATATGGCGTGCGGCCGGGGAGGATCCATGTGATCCGCAACGCGCCGGTGTTCGCGCCGGAGGAGGACGGTCCGGACGGGCTTGGGCGCGCCGCCGTGGAACCGTGTGTCTCCGGGGGCGGGTGCGTGCTGTTGTGCGTGGCGATGTTCCGTCCCGAGAAAAATCACCGGGGGTTGCTGCGTTCGCTGGCGGCCCTGCCGGTGGGGTTGCGCTGGCGCCTTGTGCTTGTGGGGGACGGGCCGGAAAGGGGGGGGTGCGAGGAATTTGCCCGCAACACCCCGTCCCTTGCCGGGCGGGTGGAGTTTGCCGGATTCCAGGCCGACCCGCGTCCGTTTTATCGCTCGGCGGACGTGGCCGTCCTGGCGTCGTTGCGCGAGTCGCTGCCGAATTTCCTCGTCGAGGCGCATCTGCATGGGGTGCCGTCCGTGGCGTATTCGGCGGGGGGCGCGGCGGAGTGCGGCGGCCTGATGGTCCCATTGGGGGGGGAGGCGGATCTTGCCACGCTCCTTTCGCGGCTTCTGGGCGACGCGGCTTTCCGCGCGGCGGAGTCCGCCCGCGTGCGGGCCTTTGCGGAGGAGCGTTTTTCCCGTGCCGCGCAGTCCCGCGCTTACCTGCGCTTGCTCGACGAGCTGGCTGCCTGACGCGTTTCCGGGCGCGCCCCGCGCGCCGGGCGCGGTGTTTTTCAGGCGTTTTCATGCTGGCGAAAACTCGCGGATTGCGGGCGCGCGGGCGGCGCGCAAGTTTTGGCGGCACGATGTTTGAATCCCTGACCGACCGCATGTCAAAGGCGCTGCGCAATCTGCGCGGCGTTGGCAAGCTTTCCGAATCCAACATGTCCGGCGCGCTCGACGATGTGCGCGCCGCGCTGCTGTCCGCCGATGTGAACTTTTCCGTGGCCCGCGATTTCATTGAGCGTGTGAAGGTGGCGTGCCTTGGGCGGGAGGTGCTCTCCAGCGTCAGCCCGGGGCAGATGGCCGTGAAGATCATCCATGACGAGCTTGTGAAACTTCTTGGCGGGGAGACGGCGGGCCTCCCAAGGAAGCGCCCCTTGCGCATCATGCTTGTGGGCTTGCACGGATCGGGAAAGACGACCTCGGCCGCCAAGCTTGCCAGGCACCTCGTCAGGAAGGAGGGCGCCGCGAAGCCCGTGCTTGTCGCGTGCGACATTTACCGGCCGGCGGCGATTGACCAGCTTGAGACGCTGGCCCGCGCCGAGGGGTTTGCCTGTCATGCCGACCGCGGGGCGAGGGATGTCTCCGAGCTTGCGGCGGACGGCCTGGAGTTCGCGCGGAAGAATTTTGCCGATGTCGTCATTTTCGACACCGCGGGGCGGCTTCAGATAGACCCTGTGCTCATCGAGGAGATCAAGCGTGTGCGCGAGCGCGTGCAGCCCGACGAGGTGCTCCTTGTCGCCGATGCCGCCCTGGGGCAGGAGGCGGCCAATGTCGCAAAACACTTTCATGAGGCGGTGCGGGTCACGGGCATCATCCTGACAAAACTGGATGGCGACGCCCGCGGCGGCGCGGCGCTTTCCATGAAGAGCGTGACCGGCGCCCCCATCAAGTTCATGGGGTACGGCGAGAAGGTGGAGAATTTCGACACTTTCCACCCCGACCGCATGGCGCAGCGCATCCTGGGGATGGGCGATGTCGTGACCCTTGTCGAGAAGGCGCAGGAAACGATTGATGAGCGGGAGGCCGAGCGGCTGGCCGAGAAGATGCGCCGCGCGGAATTTGACCTGGAGGATTTTCTCACGCAGCTCCAGCAAATCAAAAAAATGGGGCCGCTGGGCGGCATCATGAAGATGCTTCCCGGAATGGGGAAATTCAATGTCGGCGAGAAGGAGGAGCGGCAGATGAAGCGCACCGAGGCGATCATCCAGTCCATGACGCCGCAGGAGCGGCGCAGGCCGGCCATTCTCAACGGGAGCCGCCGCGCCCGCATCGCACGGGGGTCGGGCACCCAGGTGAGTGATGTCAACGCGTTGCTCAAGCAGTTTGAGGCGATGCGCAAAATGATGAAAATGCTTCGTGGCGGAAATGGCCGCGAGTTGATGCGCATGATGGGGGGGATGGGTGGCGGCCCCGGTGGCAAGGGAGGGTTTCCCGGTTTGCCATTTTAGGGAAACCCGTGGGGGGGGCGGCTCCCGGTGGGGCGTGAATGCGTTGTCCGCATTGGCGGTCTCCGGGATGCGGTCTCCCGAAAAAATCGTGACGCCGCCATCCCCTTCTGCCATTCAAGGAAAAATCCCAATTCGTCCCATATCGCGCACCATGTTCGGCATCGGAATCATCAGGAGGCTCTCCGTCTCCGCCCGGAAACACGTCGGGTCTTGTGTCGGCTCCATGCCTGGCGCCGGAATCCTGCGCGGCTTTCGCATCACCGCGCGAAACCTCATCGGTTCCTACGTCAACAAAGCCGCGCGCCTCACGACCATCCAGTATCCCGAGGAGCCCGCCAGGATTCCGCAAAACTATCGCAACTACCCTTTTCTTGTCCTCGACGACACCACTGCGGAGGGCGGGCTTCGCTGCATCGCCTGCGGCATGTGCGAGCGGGAGTGCCCGCCCAAGTGCATCTATATTGTCAAGGAAGTCGTCAAAAAGAACGAGGGCGGGAAGGTGTCCACGCTCACGCGCCCCAAGGTTTTTGACATCGACATCTCGGTGTGCATGGGATGCGGCATTTGCGTCGAGGTCTGCCCCTTTGAATCCATCAAGATGGACCAGCATTTTGAGGTCGCGGCGACCAACCGTTTCGAGGGCTTGCTGTTGCGCAAGGAGCAGCTTTCCAAGCCCAACGCCTATTATCACAAGATCCATCCTGACGACGCCGCCCGCAGCGACCTGATTCTCGCCGGGAAAAGGCGGAAGGAGGAGCTTGCCGCCTCCGCGAGGGCCGCCGCTCCCGGCCCGGCCCCGGGTGCCCCCGGAGGGGCGGGTGCGGCCATGGCCTGAGGTGTCCGGCTTCTGGCGCGCGCGGGCGGTGTGTCAGATTCCCCATTGCCCGCGAAACACGGGGCGCAAAAGGGCGGAGGCGGACGGGTCGTCGAGGATGTTTTCCGAGACGGGGTCCCAGCGGATTTCCCGCCCGGTCTGGATGGCGATGTGGGCGAGGTGGCCGATGCTGGCGCTGCGGTGCCCGGCCTCGGCATGGGCGATGGGCGTGGAGCGGCTCTTCACGCAATCAACGAAATCCCGCCAGTGGTTGTCGCGGCGCGGAAGGGAGTCGGGGACGGCCTCTTCCAGCAGGCGCGGGTCCGAGGCGCGCAGGAATGCCGCGCCATTGATGCCGCGCCCGCGCCCGATGAGGAGCCAGCCACGGTCGCCGTAAAACTTCGCGCCCTGCTGGAATTCGCTGGACGCCAGGAGCCGGAGGCCGTTGGCGAACTCGCACTCGTATTCGTAGCGCGTCTCGATGTCATAGGGGGGCGTTGTGGCAAAATCGCCGTTCCCGCGCATGCGCACCGGGCCTGTGTGGTCGAGGCCGAGCGCCCACAAGGCGATGTCAACGTGGTGCCCGACAAAGTCAATGAGGCGTCCCCCGCCGTAATTTGACACATAGCGCCAGCGCAGATGGGTCACGCGCGGGTCATAGTCCGTCCATTGCGCGGGGCCGACCCACATTTCGTAGTCGAGGTGGGCGGGCGGTTTCCCGAGGTTTTCCGGCGTCGGGGCGGGGGCGGGGGCGCCGCCGAGCGTGCCGCATTCCACGTGCGAAATGGTGCCGAGCGCGCCACCGCGGATGAGTTCCGCCGCGCGGTGGAAAATGGGAACGGAGCGCTGCCAGCTTCCGGTCTGCCACACGCGCCCGTGGGTGCGCACGGCCTCGCACACGGCGCGCCCCTCGGCGAGCGTGTGCGCAAGAGGTTTCTCGCCAAAGACATCCAGCCCGGCGCGCACGGCGGCGACGCCCATCACACCGTGCCAGTGGTCGGGCGCGGCAAGCACCACGGCGTCAAGCCTCGCGCTGGCAAACATCTCGCGGAAATCCTTCCACGGCCTTGCGGTCGCCCCTTTGTAGTGCTCGTTGGCGCGTGTGACCGCGCGCGCCATGCGCGTCGAGTCCGTGTCGCAGATGGCGGTGAGCACCACGTCCGGGAATGGCAGGAGGCGCTCGGCGTTCACCCACCCCTGGCTCGTTCCGACGAGGCCCAGCGCGATGCGGTTTGAGGCCGCCGGCACGCCCCCCTCGCGTCCGAGCGCGCGCGCCGGGATGAGGTCCGGGAATGCCGCCGCCGCGAATGCCGCCGCCGCCGTGCCAAGGAACCGCCGCCGCGAGCATGCCGCCACCCCGTCCGATTTTGCCGGCACGGCGGGTTTTTCGGGGGACGCGGAGGTTTTCGTGCGATTGACGCCAGTGGGAGGGCAGGGCGGCTTTGTTGCGGGCATCCATGAAAGAACAAGCCCGGCATGCGGGGGTTCCAAGCCGGGGAGGGCCTTTCCCTGCTCCCCGCGCGGGGCGGCGGTCGCGTTTTTGCGGAAGGGCGGCCAGATTTCCCTTGCTGGGGTGGCGTGGGGTGCTTTTAACGGCACACTGCTTTAAGGGTTTGGGCCTGCCGTCCAAAGGTGCTTCCAACACCCCCGCCGCAATTAACATACCAACAAGACACAAACACACACTATACCCATGGCAATCAAAGTAGGTATCAATGGATTTGGCCGCATCGGCCGCCTCGTTTTCCGCGCTCTCGTCGAGCAGGGTCTCCTCGGTTCCACGTTTGACGTGGTCGCCGTCAACGACCTTGTTCCCGCCGACAACCTGGCCTATCTCCTCAAGTACGACTCCACGCAGGGCGCCTTCAAGGGCACCGTCTCCAGCGAAAAGTCCTCCGCTGACAAGGCCGAGGATGACGTCCTTGTCGTCAACGGGCACAAGATCCTGGTGCTCGGCGAGAAGGCCGGCCCCGCGGCCCTTCCGTGGAAGGCCCTCGGTGTGGATATCGTCGTCGAGTCCACCGGTCTTTTCACAGAGGATGTGAAGGCCGAGGGTCACCTTGCCGCCGGCGCGAAGAAGGTCATCATCTCGGCCCCGGGCAAGGGCGCCAAGGTCAAGACCGTCGTCATTGGCGTCAACGACAAGGAGCTTACCAAGGATCACAACATCATCTCCAATGCCTCCTGCACCACGAACTGCCTCGCGCCGCTGACCAAGGTCATCCTCGAGAAGTTCGGCATTGTCGAAGGCCTCATGACCACCGTCCATTCCTACACGGCCACGCAAAAAACCGTGGACGGCCCCTCGAAGAAGGACTGGAAGGGTGGCCGCGCCGCCGCCGCCAACATCATCCCCTCGACCACCGGCGCCGCCAAGGCCGTCGGCGAGGTGCTCCCCGTCAAGGGCAAGCTTACCGGCATTTCCTTCCGCGTGCCGACCCCGACCGTCTCCGTCGTCGACCTCACGGTGCGCACCGAAAAGGCCACCAGCCTCAAGGAAATCAACGCCGCCCTCAAGGCCGCCTCCGAGGGCGAACTCAAGGGGATCCTTGGATACACGGGGGACGAGGTGGTTTCCTCCGATTTCATTCATGACACCCGCAGTTCCATTTACGACGCCGGTTCCGGCGTTGAGTTGAACAGCAACTTCTTCAAGCTCGTCTCCTGGTACGACAACGAATGGGGTTATTCCAACCGTGTCGTCGACCTTCTCAAGAAGGTTGTCGCGTTCCTTTGATCAGGAGGGCGATTCGCCAAAAAAAGACGACGGTGCCGCCCTTGCGCGGCCCGTCGTTTTTTTGTCGTTGGCACCGGCGTGACCTTGCCTGGCTGCCTGCGGAGAGGGGGGCGGTGCGCGCCCCAAAGGCTTGGGATTGGGTGGGGAGTCCGGGGGGGCGAAGGGTTATTCGGCGAGGCCCCAGCGGCGGGTGAAGGGGTGAAGGATGAGAAAGGCGCGGCCCACGATTTCTTTCTCGGGCACCTCGCCCCAGCCACGGCTGTCGTAACTGCCCGCGGAATTGTCCCCCATTGCGAAGTAGTGATGGGGCGGGAGGGTGTGCGGCGCGGCCAGCGGACACTCGTCGCTCAATCTTTTCCCGGTGAGGTAGCCGTAGTAGCCGAGGTCGGTGCGGCGCGCGTTGTTTTTGAGGAATGCGGGTTTTTCATCCGCCGGATCCCCGTTGCGCAGGAGAACCGGTTCGCGCACCTGAAGCGTGTCGCCCGGCCTGCCCGCGAGGCGCTTGATGTAGTACAGATCCTGGTTGAGACGCGGGATGTTCCGGGTGGCGAATACGAATGGGTCGCCAACCTTGGGTTTTGTGAAATTGTAGCTGACGCGGTCCACGAGCACGAGATCGCCTGTGACGACATCGAAGTTTGCCACCCGCCCGCCTTTTGGGACGGTGACGCCCGTGCGCAGCACACCCGTGGCAAGCGCGTTGGACTGTCTGAGCGCGAGATGCCAGCGCGTGTCCTCATGCAATTCCTCGCGGGCCGCGATTTGCGGAAAGTAGGTGTGCAACACCACGCTCCTGAAATTAAATTCCTTCGGCACAGGGATTTCCACCGGGGTGTTGCCAACGAACAGCGTGTAAACATCCAATTGCGAGCGCAGGAGCCTTGTCCCGAAAATGCCATTGTCGAGGCGGTCCTGCGGGCGCTGCAGCGGGCTTTCAAATTGCGCCAGCGGGATGGTCACGTCGCCACCGGTTTCCGAGCGGACCTCCACGCGCTCGGCCAGCAGGGTAAGTTTGCGCCACGCCCGCATCAGGGCGCCGGGGCCGTCGTCGTCGAGCGGATAGACTTTCGCCGTCATGCCGCCGTAGGTTGGGAACATTGAGTTGGTGGGGATCTTGAAGGGCTGCAAAAAGAATGATCGCACGGAGCAGGCGATGATCGCGGCGACAATCAGAAGCTCGACCCACTCGGGGATGGCGCGGGGCGGAAAGACGGTGCCGCCCGCCTCGTGCAGCGCCTCATGCATCCTTTCGCCCGCGACGTCGAAGCGCGCCGCCTGTTTTTTGAGGGCCTCGTCATCCCCGGCGGGCGGGCTGGGTTCGGAGGCGAGAAGCGACAGCGTGTTGCGTGCCGCCTGAAAGCGCCGGGAGGCTTCCGGGGTGAGCACATCATGCCTGTAGGCCCAGACTTTTCGCGCGTGGTGCAGCAACAGCGCCGCAGTCTCGCGCTGCGCCCCAAGGGGGTCGCGTCGGAGTGAGAATGAAAACATTTTGCGCGCAGGACACCCTTCCAAGCCTGCGCCCGCAACGAAACTTTTGGGCGGGCGCGCCCTGGCAGGGGATGCCGCCCCCTCCCTGGCACGGGCGCGGCGCGCGCGTGGGGACCATACTTCGCTTGACCTGCCCGCCGGCACGCTTTCCCTGTGGCCCACGGCGCGGAGGCCACGCAGGCAGGCGCGCTATGGAAAAATTTTCGTCCCGCGTCCCGACCATGAACAAGACCACCATCGCCACGCTTTCCAGCTTCCTTGCCGTTCTTTTCGCGGGGACAACCGTGCTCTTCTGGCATGAAAGCAATGTCAATGAGGACAGCTTCAAGTCGCAGCGTGAGCGCACGAAAAACGTCATCGCCGAGCGGGATGCCGCCCTTGATTCCCTTGCGCGCGCCGCGCGCGAGATCGACGCCTGCCGCCAGGATTCCGCCGAGGTCCGGCGAAATCTTGCCACCGAGAGCCGCCGGCGCGCCGAGAGCGAGGCCCTGGCCCAAAACAGCTCCACCGCCGTCAGCTCGCTCCAGCAGGAGAAGGACAGGCTGCGCAAGCTGCTTGATGCGGCCAACGAGCGGCTCGCCGCCGCCGTCAAGGAGGCCGAGGAGGCCAAGGCGTTCGCGGCGGAGGCCCATGAGAACGAGGACAACGCCGTCGAGCAGCGCGAGGCTGTCAGCGCCAGCCTTGATGAGTCGCGCAGGCGCATCGATGAGCAGAGCGCCGACATCGCCAGCCTGCGCACGCGCCTGGACGCCCTTGGGAAGGAGGCGGAATCCCTTCGTGCCGCGAATGCCCGCGCCCGCTCCGGCACCGAGATTGGGCGGCTTGAGGCCCGCCTGGAAAAAGCCGAGGCCGAGATCGAGAAACGCGACGCTGAGATCACCCGTGGAAACGACAAGATCCGCGACCTTGAGGGCGAGGTCAGGGAGCTGCGCGATGATCTTCAAAAAGCCCGCCAGAAGTGAGCCTTGCGGTGGCGCCGCCGGTGGTTTGCGTGGCGGGGCAAGACTCCGTCCGCCGCTTTTTTGATTCCGCCGTCTCGTGGCCGTTCCCGCCTCTTTTGCGCCATCCCCGGTGCGGTCGTCCCCTTGGTCTTGTCGCATTTCCACGTGTCCACATCGCCCTTTTTTGTCGCATTTTCCGCGTCATGTGTTTTTCAGTGACGCCCCATCCCCAAGATTGAGCCATCCATGAAAACAAAACCCATCCCGGCAGAGAGTGCCGTTTCCCGCCGCGCGTTTTTGCGTGGAGCCATCCTGCCAGCCATTGCGTCTTTGCTTTTTATTCCGCTTTTCATGGGAGGTTGCGCCACCGGGCCGGAGGCGGGGGGTGCCAGGGTTGTCGAGGCCGCCGCCCCGCTGGAGGAGGCTCTTTCCGCGCAGGCCGGGCAGGTTGAGGCCGCCTCCGGCGCGCTGCAAAAAATCCTGGCCACCAGTGGGGACGAGATGGTGGCCGCCCACTCCGCTTTTCTCGATGTGCTGGCCAAGGTGCGGGATGGCAGTGAGAGACTGCTGGAGCGTTGCGCGCGCTGGCGGGAGGCCGCCCGCGAGAATCTTGCCGCGTGGGACGCCCATCAAGGCGCCATTCAGGATGAGTCCATGCGGAAAACGTCCGCCGCCAATCGCGCCGCCTATGCGGACCGTTTTGCCGCCGCCCTCCGTTCCGTCGAGGAGGCGCTGCATGCGCAAACGGACGCCATCCGCCTGCTGGAGGATTCCCGCAAGTTTCTCGAGGACAACCTTACCGTTGCCACGGTGAAAACCGCACGCGGCGACTTCAACCGGGCTGTTGCGTCCGCCGCCAGCGGGGCCGCCGCCCTTCGCCGTGCCGCCGCCGGCGTCCATGATTTTTCCGCCGCCACAACCCCCGGCCGGTGACCGCCGCGCCTGCCCGCCTGTTGTCCGATGCGTCGATTGGAACCGTTTTTTCCCGGGGTTGCCCCCGCCCAGTGGCGGCAGCTGGAGGCGATGGCCGCACTCCATCGCGAGTGGAATGCGAGGCTTAACCTCGTTTCCAGCAAGGATGAGGCCGCGCTGGAATGGCACCATTACGCACCCTGTCTCGCGGCCAGTCATTTTTTTCGTCCGGCTCCGGGTGCGCGTGTGATCGACATCGGCACGGGCGGCGGTTTCCCGGGGCTGGTGCTCGCCGTGCTCTTTCCCCGCGCCGAATTCGTGCTTTCCGACTCCATCGGAAAGAAAATCGCCGCCGTGGCTGACATCATCTCACGGCTCTCGCTGCGCAATGCCACGGTGCGCAATGTGCGCGTGGAAACCCTCCCGGGCGCGGGTTTTGACTTTGCGACAGGCCGCGCCGTGGCCTCCCTTGACAAGTTTCTTCCGCTTGCCCGCAGTCTTTTGCGCAAAGGGGCGGCGTCCGAGGATGGGATGGAAAATGGTGTTTTGTACTGGCAGGGCGGCCCCCTTGCCGACGAGGAAGCGCGTCTGGGTTTTGCGCCTGCCAAGGTCCTTGACATGGAGGTGCTCCTTCAGGACGCGCGTTTTCAAGAAAAACACCTCCTCCACTATCCCCTGAGCGTTCTGGCCAGGCTCCCGCGCCTTGGAGGTTCGCCGGTGCAAGGGCGGGGAAGGCGTTGATTTGCCCGCGCAAGGGCATGGCGCGGATGTTTTTCGGGGAAGGCTTTGGCGGCGGCGCGCTTCCGTGTCGCGCGGAGGCGGTGAGGATCTTGGGGCGGGAAGAAATGGATTGGCGATGCCTTTTGTTGCTTTCCTGGAATAAGTTGAATAATCCGGTTCCGCGAAAAACCTTGCCGTTCCACATGCCCCGGGCATCGTCCTTCCCACGGCGATTTTTATTCGGAAATCCCTTACCAAGCATCCTTGCACATGAGCAAAGCAACACCGACAGTTCTAATCATTCGCGATGGCTGGGGCGAAAATCACAACCCCGAGCACGACAAGTTCAACGCCATCAAGCTGGCTGATCTTCCGGTTTCGCGCCGTCTTTCCGCTGAGTGGCCGCGCACGGAAATCGCCGCCCACGGCCCCGATGTCGGCGTCCCCGAGGGGGTCATGGGCAATTCCGAGGTCGGCCACCAGAACATCGGCGCCGGCCGTGTCGTTGACCAGGAGATCCTCCGGCTGAACAAGGGTCTTGCCGATCCGGGCTTCGCCCAAAACCCCGATTTCCTCGCCGCCATTGAGTTCGCGCGCAAGAACAATGGGAAGCTCCACCTTTTCGGCCTCGCCAGCGCCGCGGGCGTCCATTCCGAGCTTTCCCACCTGTTCGCCCTTGTCCGCTTCGCCAAGGCGGGGCTGCCAGCCGAAAAAATCTTTGTGCATGCCTTCACCGATGGGCGTGACAGCCCGCCCACCAGCGGCCTGGGCTTCATCGCGGAGATCGAGGAACAACTTCGCCACATCGGCGCGGGAAAGATCGCCAGTGTCGCCGGGCGTTTTTGGGCGATGGATCGTGACAACCGTTTCTCCCGTGTCCAAAAAGCCTACGACGCCCTCACCGGCGGCGAGGCTCTTGTGGCGCCAAGCGCCGCCGCCGCGGTCCAGGCCTACTATGACAAACCGCTGGATGATTCCCGGAAGGGCGACGAATTTGTGCTTCCCACCCGCATTGTGGACGGCGACGGGCGGCCTGTGGCCATCATTGAGGACGGCGATGCCGCGATCTTCTTCAATTTCCGCGGGGACCGTCCGCGCGAGATCACGCGCTGCTTCATCTTCGATGACGCCCGGCTTGGCGAGCTTGTCGAACGCTCCAAGGATGGCGCCCTTGTGCACGCCTTCACCCGCCCGCGCAAACTCGACATCTTTTACGCGACGCTCACGGATTACCAGAAAGGCCTCTGCCCGAACGTCCTGTTCCGCAAGCCTCCGAAGATGGAAAATATTCTTGGCGAATGGGTTGCAAAACACGGAATTCCCCAGTTTCGCACTGCCGAGACCGAGAAATACCCGCACGTCACCTTCTTTTTCAACGACTATCGCGATGAGCCGTTCCCGCTCGAGGACCGTGAGGTCGTCCCCTCCCCCAAGGACGTCGCCACCTATGACCTTAAGCCCGAGATGAGCAGCGTCGGCGTGACGCGCATTGCCGAGCATGCCATTCTCGCCCGCGCCATTGCCGAGGACGCCGCCGCCACCAGCGAAACCAGGACGGCCGAGGCCAGGGATGCCATCCTCAGCGGCAGATACGGCTTGATCGTCATCAATTACGCAAACCCCGACATGGTCGGCCACACGGGCAGCCTTCCCGCCGTCATCAAGGCCTGCGAAGCCGTTGACAAGGGCATCGGCGAACTTCTGGACGCGCTCGACAAGGTCGGGGGCAATGCGCTGATCACCGCCGACCACGGCAATGCCGACCAAATGTGGGAACCCGAGACCAACAGCCCGCACACGCGCCATACGCTCAACCCCGTCGAAGTCGTCATCTACGGCAAGGACAAGAGCGGCGCCTCATTGAAAACGAAAAAAATGGCGCCGCCCAACACCGGCCGCCTTGCCGACATCGCCCCGACCCTGTTGCAGTTGATGGACCTGCCCCAACCTCCGGAAATGACGGGAAAATCGTTGCTTGCCTGATAAATTCCCCCCCCCCAAAAAAAACACAACACCGCCGGCTTCTGGGAAGATTTTCCCACAGTCGGCGGTGTCGCGTTCGGGGCGGGGCGTTTTTGCTGAATCCTTTCGCTGAACCCTGCGACGATTAAAGCGACCTCGGATCCGGCCTATCCGCCCCTTTTTTTTGAGGGGGGGCGGGTTTTGGTATTTTTTGGTATCTGTTGTTTTTTGTCACTTTTTGGGGTGTTTTTTCCGGCGGCGCAGGTGGGCGAGGAGGAGGGTGACGAGGCCTCCGGTGAGGGCGTAGGTGCTTGGCTCGGGGAGGATGGGGATGGCGCGGG
>JAIRPL010000062.1 GCA_031256995.1 Puniceicoccales bacterium | reverse complement strand
AAAATGTTGCCGGGTGGTTAAATTTTTTTCTTGTGTCCCCCCAATTCAAATTTGCCACCGCTTTTTTACCCCCCCCCCCCCCCCCCCGTGTAACTCGTTTATTTCGAGTGACTTGCGGCGTTTTTTGCATCGCAGGCGTGGCGGGCGCCAGTGGCTGCGCGAGCATTGTCTCGAGTTCCCGCTATCACGTGCCTGTCCGGAGCAATCCTTCGGGGGCGATGGTTCAGGTTTACGACCATCATGGCGTCAAGGTGACCAATGGCGTGACACCGACCGTTCTCGCGCTGGATTCCAGCGCGGGATTTTTCCAGAGGGGCCGCTATCACATCGAAATTTCCAAGGCCGGGTATGCCCCGGAGGTTGTCGAACTGACCGCCGGGATGAGCGGCTGGTATTGGGGGAATCTCATCTTTGGCGGCGCGCTCGGCATGTTTGTGATAGACCCCGCCACGGGGTGCATGTGGACGCTCCGCACGACGCCCATCTTCAAGGCTCTTAGGCGCAACCACTCGGTCGTCGTGACCCCAGGCCCCTCCGCGCGCCAGGCTGATTCCCCGCAGCCACGCCCCCCGCAATCCTCCGCGACATCGGATTCCGCCAGGCGCGCGCCCGCCACCTCCTCCGCTCCCGCCACCTCTGGAAACGAACTTCAAACAATCGACTGATTTTTCCCATGAGCAAACTCCGCAAACTCTCCAAACTCTCACTTGCGCTTCCGCTGTTCCTTGCCGGAAGCCTCCTTGCCAACGGCGTCGAGGATGCCCCCATCGTCCCGGTCGCTTCAGACGCCTCCACGTCTGGCGGCGCCACGCAGCGAAGCGCCGTCACGCATCTCGATGACACCACCTTCGATGACCACATCCGGCAAGGCGTCGTCTTCGTCGAATTTTTCTCCAACCGGACCACGGTGCAGAACTCGCCCCTTCTCGACGATCTTGCGAAGGAGTTTGGCGACAGGGTCTCCTTTTGCCGGGTGAACCTTTCCGAGAACAAGACGATGGTGACGCGGTACAACCTGCGAAACGTCCCCGCGTATATCATCTTCAAAAATGGCGTCGCCCGCACGATTTCCATCGGCCCGCGCCCCGTGGATTCATTCCGGCAGGCCATCGCGGATTTGAAACCCGTCTTCGTGCCAAGATCCAATGTTTTCTCCCTGAGCGCGAGAACCGTGAAGACATTTTCCGCATCCGGGGTTGTGATGATTGAGTTTTACACAAACAGGACGGACAGGGGGACGGCGCTCCTGGAGGATGTTGCCAGGAAGGTTGAAGGGGTTGCCCGGATCGGGCGGATCAATTGCTCTGAATTCAAGGACGTCGCCCGGGAATTTGAGATCAAAAACGTCCCAACCTATGTCGTTTTCAAGGACGGCATCCCATTGCAAACCATTGTCGGCTCCCGCTTTGATGGACTTCTCGCGGAAACCATCAACACGGTCGCCAAATAATCAAGAAAACACCTCCATCTCCCATTTTTTCATTCCTCTCTTTCCAAGGATTTTCTGACGCTCACCATGAAAAAAATTCTCTTCCACGCCGCGCTCGCGCTCGCCGTTGGCGCGTCGCCGCTGTCGGCCGCACCACTGATTAGCAACATCAATGAGTGGTACAGTGTCTACTCCCTGGATTCCCAGACATCCCTGAGTTCCAAAACAGAGACGGCATGGGCCGAATCCGGGACGCTTCGCACAGCGGCGGCGATTTACAACACGGCGTACATGCAGCGTTCGGAAGGAACAAGCAGTTATCTGTATTTCGCGAGGAATAATACGACAGCGTCACGGACCGGCAATTTTGAGGATAGAGATTCATACGGCATCGTGAGCGCCGGGACCGTTTATAATTATCTGCAGTCCACCCTGTATGGAAATTATCTTCGTCTCGACAAGGTTTATTTCCAGCAAAACGGCGTGTATGCATACGATAACGGTGATTACGATGACATTCTTTGGTTCTATGATGGGAATTCCCACACGGCGCTTTATGCCGCCGGGGCCATCTTCAACGAGTCCGGCGAAATTCGCCTCAGCAATTCCTATTTCATGGGTAACGCGGGCTATGCCAGATCACACGGTGAGGATGGGGATGCCAGCTCGCAATCGATCATTGTTTCAGGCGCGATTTTGAATCTTGGCGGAAGCGCGACCATCACAGACTGCATATTCGAGGGAAACGCGAGTGATGTCACGATTCAGGATGGCAGTGGAGTCTCCGTATCCAGCGCCGGGGCCATATACAACAGCGGGGCATTGACCATCACCGACAGCAGTTTTAGAAAGAACGTGGGTTATAACGACGCGCTTCATGGCAAATACGGGGCCTCGATTTTTAGTGTGTCGGATGTCTCAATAAATGTTTCCAAGGATGTGATTTCCACATTCTCCGGTTTTTCCACTTCCACGGGTGTTGCGGGATATTCGATTTTCCAATCCGGCGGGGAGTTGGTGATCAACAATACCGGGACGCTTGACATGCGCGATCCGTTCTCGGCGAGCGGATTTGTCACGAAAAATGGTTCTGGAACTTGGAAACTGGGTGGTGCCAGTAAAGGGGGTTATGTCAGGATTAATGCCGGGACATTGCATCTTTATCGCGCCGCCGAGGTGCTGAATCCGACAGCGTATAGCGCGACCGCCGCCGTCGCAGCCGCCGCGGTCACAGGGAGCACTTTCACGCTCGCTGACGGGGCAAAAATTTCCATTGGCGGAGGCAACACACTGGATTTCTCCACCGTGAATTTCGGTGGTGGATCCTATTCCGGGAAAAATGACTACATTTTTGACATGACCGGCGCCACGACCAGCAAGGCGCGATTGACGGTCAAAGCGACTTACATGCCCTATGTCGGAAACGGAAATTTTTACATCAACAATGCCGACGCGCTCGGCGCGGGGACTTATCCTTTGATAAGCCTGCCAAATTTGGCTTTTAGCTACTGGAATAAAACTGATTTTTATGTCGACGGGGTCTTGAATTCCAACAGGGTAGACAAAGTGCGTTCCATAACCGGAGCCATCAAGACGTATTCAATAAATTTTGTTGATCACAAATACAATTTCATCGTCGCAGGAACCCCGGTGGTTGCGTCGCTTCTTTGGACGGGTTCCGCGAACGCCGTTTGGGCGAGCGGCACGAGCGATTCCAATTGGAAAAACACGTCGACCGCCTTTGTCGCCAACACCTTCGTCAACAATGACACCGTCACCTTTGACGACTCCTCCTCGCGCAAGACGGTGGAGGTTGCCTCTGCCGGAGTCACGGCCAAGGGAGTGACGATCACCACAAGTTCCAACTATGTCTTCAACGGTGGAAAAATCACCGCGGAGACAATGAGCATTGGCAATGGCGCGATCACTTTGAATTCCCCGTTTGCGGTCAGCAGTTCGCTTACGAAAAATGGCACCGGGACCCTGAATATCGCAAAAAGCAGCACGGCCGCCACGGCATCCATCAACGGCGGGACCTTGTTGCTCGATTCCGGCGTCAAATTCTCCGGCACCGGCACCCTCTCCCTTGGGGACAAGGTGGCAATCCACGTTAGTGGAGGCAACACACTGGATTTCAGAACTGTGGATTTTGGCGGTGGATCATCTTCCGGAAGAAATGATTACATTTTTGACATGACCGGCGCCACGACCAGCACGGCGCGGTTGACTGTCAAGACGTCGGATACGCTCTACGGTGTTGGATTTGGCAATTTCTACGTCAACAATGTCAGTTCTCTCGCGAGTGGAACCTATCCCTTGGTGACATTCACGAATCTCGGAACTTATTTTCCGGCAGATGATTTTTATGTGGATGGGGTCTTGAATTCAAAACGCGAGAATGTCCGTTCCCAGGCTGGAACGATAGACGCCTATTCGATAGATTCGTATTACAAATTGGTTGTCTCACGCGGGAATTTGGTGAACACGTCGCTTCTTTGGACGGGTTCCGCGAATGCCGTTTGGGCGAGCGGCACGAGCGATTCCAATTGGAAAAACATGTCGACCGCCTTTGTCGCCAACACCTTTGTCAACAATGACACCGTCACCTTTGACGACTCCTCCTCGCGCAAGACGGTGGAGGTTGCCTCTGCCGGAGTCACGGCCAAGGGAGTGACGATTGCCACAGGCTCGGAGGGCTACTCCTTTCTTGGCGGCCGGATTAGCGCCAAAACCTTGGCTGTCAGCAATGCCGGAACCGTGACCATGATCGCCCCGATTTCCCTGGACACTTCGTTGGAAAAAACAGGCGGAGGCACCTTGGATCTTCGGGGAAGCAATATCGCCAATGAGACGACAATAAGCGAGGGAACGTTGAAACTTACCTCAGCCCGCCTTTCCGGTTCGGGAACCTTCTCCCTCGCCAATAATGCAAAAATTTCCCTTCTCGGGGAAAACACGCTGGATTTCAACACGGTCCTTTTTGGGGTTCGTGGCACGGATGCCGCTGGGAACTCCATCTATGAGAAGAACAGTTACATTTTTGACATGACGGGCGCCACGACCAGCACGGCGCGATTGACGGTCAAAGCGGCATCCATGCCCCATGTTGGCGGTGGTGAATTTTATATCAACAATGTCTCTTCGCTTTCTGAGGGAACTTATCCGCTGATAAGTCCTCTAAATCCCGGCTATTCTTATTTCCCACTCAAAGTTCCCTATATTGATGGTGTTCTTGAGCCGAATCGTGAAAAGGCGCGTTCCACAATGGGGACGATTGACGCGTACTCCGTCACATTTTCGGGTGGCAAATATAATCTTGTTGTCGAAAAAACGCCCGCTGTTGCCTCCTTGGAATGGACGGGTGAGACGAATGCCGTTTGGGCGAATGGCACCGCGACCAAAAATTGGAAATCGACGGAAAACACGCTCATTGCCAACACCTTCGTCAATGGCGACTCCGTGACCTTTGGCGGCGGCGTCTCGCGGAAAAACGTGGAAGTTGCCTCCGAAGGCGTCCGAGCCAATGCGGTCACAATCAACGGCGGTTCCGATGGCTATGTTTTCAATGGAGGGAAAATTACCGCGGAGAGAATGGCGGTTTCGGGCGGTGGCAAAGTGAGTTTGAAAGCTCCATTCACCGTCAACAGCACGTTGACGAAGAACGATGCCGGCACTTTGAGTATCGGGGGAGACAGCACGGCGAACAATGTCTTCGTCAATGGCGGCATCCTGCATCTTGAAAAGGCAACCGGAAATCTCAGCGGAAGCGGAACACTCACATTTGCCGATGGCGCAAAAATTTCCGCCGGGGGTGGCAACACGCTGAACTTCGAAACGGTGAACTTTGCCTCAACGACAGACTATGTTTTTGACATGACTGGGGCCGTTGAGGGGGAACCTCTCCTGACCATCAACGCAAGGGACATTCGCAATATCTGGTGGGGAAGATTCAACGTCAACAATGTTGCCGCGGTTGAGGGCGGGACTTACACCCTGCTGCAATATAATATGGAGACTTACGGTTCCGTCTCCAGCATGCGTGATTTTTATGTGGATGGCGTCCTGAATTCGGAAAGAGGAAAAGTCAGGGTTCCGGCAGGCACTGTCGACGTCTACAGGATCGACCCGGATTATGAAAACGGCAAATACGATTTTGTCATCACGCGCACCCAGGAAACGGCGAATGTGGTTTGGACGGGCGGCGCGAATTCCACTTGGGGAAACAAAATTTCCGACAAGAATTGGAAGAGCGAATATGGGACGTATCGCCTTGATGACTTTGCCTCCGAGACGTTTGTGAACAACGACACGGTCACTTTCGACGACAGTGCCACAAACAAGAATGTGAATGTCGCCTCCGCTGGTGTGACGGCAAAATCCGTGACGATCAGCAACATGGCCGGCACGACCTACACTTTCAGCGGTGGAAAAGTCACCGCCACGGACGGATTTGAAAAACGGGGAGGTGGCACGCTTGCGCTTTCGGGAGAGGAGTATGCGGGGAACTTCGCCCTCCGTGAAGGCACGCTGCGAATTGGGAAAAATCACGGGCCTGATGCCTCCTTGCACACGGCGCGCATCCATGGCGCGCTGACGCTCTATCCTCGAAGCGCCCTGGAATTTGACCTTGGGACGAGCACAAGCGACAAGCTGCATGTCTCATCCCTTGCCCTCGAGGGTTTTTCTTTTTCCTCCGATCCTGTCAATGTTTCGCTCACAGTGAAAAAGTTTGGCTCCTATGCGATCCTCGAGAGCGACTCCATGCTGCCCTATGATCTTCTTTCCAGATTGTCGGTGAAGGGGGATCTTCTTGGGGCCGCCGTTTCTTTTTCCAAGTATGACTCCTATGGTTCGGGGGTGTTGTACGCGAATGTCACCCGTGCGCGCATCGAAGGTTTGCATGACGGCCTGGATGAATTTCAAGGCGTGCTGGAGCTGGATGAAATCCGGTCCCTGGCAGGCTCGGGAAAAGAAGCCTTCACGGCCGCCTCCACGCTTTCGTTTGCGGCGATGACCGCGATGCCGATCCAGGCCATCTCGGAGGGGATCTCCGGAACCCGGGGGCGCTTGGATTCCTGGCGCAATTCCATCACGAGGGCGCCGAAGGTGGAGGCAAGTGTGGCGGCGAGACCCTCCGCCCCGAAAACCCTGAAAACTCCGAATCCCGAGGAACTTGTCTCCGTTGATGATCCGGAGGATGAGGAGGCGCCGGTTTCCAGCGCGCCGCCGCCGCCCGTGTCCCGCGATTGGACGCCTTATGTGCGTGCCGCCGGCGGGAAGACATCCAACGGAAGCGGTCCTTCCTCCCCCGTCTTTGACATCACGAGTTACGGCGGGGTTGTCGGGCTTGACCGTGTTTTTCTTGCGGACGATTCGCTCCTTCTTGGGGTGAACTTGGGCTACAATTCGGGAAATGCCTCCCTGCATGAGGGCGGAAAGATCAAGCAGACGCACATGGCCGCAAGCCTCTATGCGTCAAAAATGTTCAACAAAACCTGGTTTGTCGACGCCGTTGCCGGCGGAGGGATGGCCAGTCATGACACCGAGCGCGAACTCCGCGCGGTGGGCGCCTCGTATCGCGGAAAAAGCGATGGGATGAGCCTCTTTGCCTCGCTTTACGGAGGAGGTGTTTTCTCCCTTCCCCACTCGCTCGAGCTTGTCCCCTACCTCGGGTTTGAATACATCAATGCCAAGGTCGACGCGTTTGAGGAATCGGGTGTCGGCGCCTCCCCCTCCTCCTATCGCCTTTATGTCGATGGTTTCTCGCAAAACTCCTTCCGCGCCAAGATAGGCGCCGCCCTGCAGTGGAATACGGATTTTTGGTGTCCCACAAGGCTCGGGCTTGGGCTTTCCTTCTCACGCGAGCTTGCCGACAGCGAGGTTGACATCCCCGGTTCGCTCGGGACTCCGTTCCGGCGCTTCAATGTCCGCGCCGCGGCGACCGCCGAGAATCTTCTGGAAATCTCCCCCCATGCCGAATTCTCGTTCACGGAGAGGCTTTCGCTTTCCATTTCCCTGACGTATGCGACGGACATCAAGGAACAGACGACGCTGTCTGGAAATGCGGCATTTGTCTTCCGTTTCTAACCATTTCCAGTCCGCCTTTTTTCCATGAGAATCCTCACGACATTTGTGTGTTTTGTCACGCTGGCGTTTGTGGCGGGGTGCGCGAGCCGGCCGCCGCCGCGTTTGCGCGATGATCTCGTTGTCACGCCGGAGCTTGCACGCTATCTTCGCGAGAACCGTCACCCCTCCGTCGTCTTGAAGCTGCCGCACATAGCGGAGGAGTCGGTGACGCAGCATTCCAACTGGGACAAGTCACGCACCAAGGGCCACGAGTCGAACTCCAGGCTGGGGATCGGCCTTGGCCGTGTTGATGTGGGGTTCGGCTCGTCGAGTTCGCACTCCGCCACGGACTCCGAGGGGGGCGGGCACAGCGTCTCACGCATGCAGTTGAGCGATGCCGACAGGGCCAGGCTGGAATTTTGTGACGCGTTTGAGCGGGAACTCATCCGGCTTGGCTTCCGCATTCGCGACCGGAAACTGGCGGAATCCATCTCAAGCGGGAAAAATTTTGACGACTATCAGGAGATGGGGAAGTTGATGAAAGTCGACTTGATTTTTGACATATCCAAATTGGAGATCGGCACGGCATTCAATCACCGGGGAAGGAATGTCTCCTACAACTCCATTGATCTCAAGGTGATCATCGCCAGGGATGCCGCCGTTGGCGGGATGTTTTCGCTGCATGGGCAGGGAACGCGGGGGCGGCCCTATTCCGCGCCGGGGATTCAGGAAAGCGCCTTCTCCTTCGCCAATGCGGTTTTTAACGCGCTGTATGAAAACCCTGACGCCGCCCCTGAGACTTCCTATTACGAGAACCCCCAGGCGGGGCAATTCGCGCCGCAGGAAACCATGCCCGCGTCTTCGCCGGGCGAGGAGCCGCCACCCGTTGATTGATTCTCAAAATCCACATTTTCTCACCACCAAAATCCAGGCATAAAGATGAAAAAAACATTCTTCTCTTCTCTTCTCTTCTCTTCTCTTCTCTTCTCCTTCTCTGCGGCTGCACTTTCGGCGAGACGTATTTTCCGGAGCGGGATGTGCCGGATGTTTACAACCTTCCGTTGCTGCAGCGACCGACCGCCACAGCCTATGTTAGTTTGAAGGTCGTCGGAAACACAGGCCCAATCTTCCCCCATACCATGGAAAATATCACGAAAGTCGTCAGCGAGACCTTGGACGAGTGCAGGGTTTTCAAGGATTTCCACTACGATTTCGCGTCCCAGGAGAACGCGGATTACAAGTTGTTTATCGAATATAACATGGAAGAGAAAATGCTTGCAACCATCTTCTTGGGGCTTCTCAGCAGGCTTTCAATGGGTGTGATTCCGGGAAGCACTGAGATGGATTACAATTTGAAATTGAGCTTGGTGAGGAACCGGACGCCCGAGTCCTTGTCTTGCGGGAACCGCGCGACCGACGCGGTTTGGTGGGGGATCTGGTTTTTGCCGTTGTATAAAATGGACAGCAAGGAGCTTTTTCACGCGGAAACCCTGAGACGCCAGTTGCGGTTTGCGCTCAAGAATCTGGTTGATGAGGGGCGGATCCCCTCCGAGTCCGTGGGAGGGGGTTGGTCCCCTCCACCGCAAAGGCAGCAAGGCGTTTCGCAGCCCCGGAATGTCACCCCGAAAGTTCCTGCTGCCCGTGATGTCGCGGATGACGGGCTGTCGCCCCATGATGATGGGCTGTTGCCCCTCAATTGATTTCCCAAAATCCACATTTTCTCACCACCAGAATCCAGACATAAAGATGAAAAAAACGTTCTTCTCTTCACAGCTGGCTGCACTTATTTTCCGGAGCGGGATGTGCCGGATGTTTACAACCTTCCCTTGCCCTCCACATGCCTCCACAAATGTGCGAAACTTTCCGGACACAACCCCGCCGGTTCCGATGCCGGGGATGACGAATCGCTTTTCAACGACTGATTTCTCCCAATTTTTTCCCACCACCAAACACCCAATACCAACATGAAGACACACAAACTAAGTTACCTCTGCGCATTGTCGCTTCTTGCGCCATGCGCCTTGATGGCCGCGCCGGATTTTGTCCCCATAGAAGAGGACGTGCCGCCGCCCGCGCCAGCACCGGCGCCACGTGCTTACGCGCCGCCTGCCCCTGCGCCGCGCGCCTATGCGCCCGCACCCGCGCCGGCTCCCGCGCCGCGTCTGGCACGAGGCGATCTTCTTGAAGAGGACGAAGTCCGTTCCTATGGTCACAACAACAGGGCGTTCCTGAAGATCAAGCCCGGTGCCTATTTTGTCAGCTATAGTGGCGGCAGTTCGTGGGACAAACCGCTCGAATCGGCCACCATGGGTGGGGCTAGCTTGGAGGGCGGTTTCAACTTCGCGCACTCCGCCGCCGGATCCGTTTATCTTTCTGCCGAGCTTGGCGCCTACGCTGCGGGCGAGGAGGGGGGGAGCGTTTCTTCCACGTGGGCTGTCCCGTTTTTGGCAAATTTAGGTTATGAGTTTGGAACCGGTCCGGTTCGTTTTCGTCTGGGACTTGCTGCCGGTGTCACGTTTCTCGGTGGAAAGTGCGATTATTACGCTTACCCTTACTATCTGAGCGGCACTTGGCGGCAGCCTGTTGGCACATTTGGAGGTGACTTCAGCCTTTCCTTCAAACTGGCCGAGCATGTTTTCCTCGGGCTGGATGCGAAGATCATGGGGAACACCGCCCATGAATTTGTAAAGGGTAGGTCGTCATATTCCAGCACAGCCGGGATGATGAACCTTTCCCTCGGATTCCGGTGGTAGGCGATTTCGCGGCGCCTTGTGTGCCGTGTTTTCTTTGGAATGCGGCGATTCATCGCCGCATTTCTTTTTTTCGGCGCCTCTGTCTTCGGTGCCTCCGCAAACGACGGGAGAAACAGGGGAGGCGGATCCCCACCGGCGGGTTTTCGTCATGAGTGGCGGACGCGGTGTTTGGCGGACCCCTGGGGCGCCGCACTTGGGGTACTTTCACCCGCCGTTGAAAAACCGGCGCGGATGCCTGCTGATGGCTTGCGGCCAGTGTGCGGCCGGCGTGCGGCCGGCGTGCGGCGTTTGGAGCACGGCCTTGCCGCCGCGAACGGCGCGGGTGGGGCGGAATGCCCTGGAATATTTGCGCGCTTTCCGGAGTGCCCGGGCGATTTGGAGAACGGCATGGGATTGTCGCGCGCCAGGGCGGATTGTCGCCGCGCCCCTTCTTCCCCGGCGCCGGAAGGGGCGCCCTGTTTGCGTCCGCCCGGAATTCTTTCCTTCTATTGGCGCGCGGACTGCTTTTGCTGTGCGCATGATTATTTCCCCGCCCGAGCTGGAGTCCTTCCTGAGTGTCACGCAGTCGCGGCCGCATGATTTTCTTGGGATGCGGCGCGCGCGAGGGGAGGACGGCGCGGATGGGCTTGTGGCGCGCGCGTTTCTGCCGGGGGCCGTGGCATGCGAGCTTGTCGGGGAGGGGGCCGCCGGGCGCACGCTGCCGCTGACGCGGGTGCATCCCGCCGGTTTTTTTGAGGGCTTTTTGCCGGGCGGACGCGATCCCTTTCCCTACAAGCTTCGGGCCGTGGGCGGCGACGGGGTCTCTCGGCTTTTCGATGATCCCTACTCATTCTGGCCGACGCTCGGGGAGCTGGACCTGCATCTTTTCAATGAGGGGACGGAGCAGCGTTTGCATGACAAGCTTGGCGCCCGCCCGCTCGTCCACCAAGGCGTCGCCGGGGCCGCCTTCACCGTGTGGGCGCCGTCGGCGCGCCGCGTGTCGCTGGTCGGCGATTTCAATGATTGGGACGGGCGCCGCCTGCCGATGCGGATGCTCGGCGCCTCGGGCGTGTGGGAGATTTTCGTGCCCGGCCTGCCCCCTGGGGCGCGTTACAAGTACGAGATCCTTGGCCCGGCCAGCCCCGTCCCCTTTCTCAAGAGCGACCCCTGCGCCTCCTATTGCGAGCCGCCGCCGGGCAATGCCTCGATTTTCTATGACTTTGCGCGCCCGCTGCCCGGCCACCCCGGGTTTTCCTGGAGCGAGGCCGATGGCGCGTGGCTGGCGGCCCGCGCGCGGGCGGATTGGGGCCGGCGCCCGGTTTCCATCTACGAGCTGCACGCCGGCTCATGGCGGCGGGTGCCGGGCGAGGGCAACCGGCCGCTGACTTACCGCGAGCTGGCCCGCGAGCTGCCCGCCTACCTGCGCGAGGCAGGGTTCACGCATGTCGAGTTCCTGCCGCTTGCCGAGCACCCGTTTGACGGCTCGTGGGGCTATCAGGTCACGGGCTATTTCGCGCCCACGCAGCGTTTTGGCACGCCGCACGATTTCATGTTCCTCGTGGACGCCCTCCACGCGGCCGGGATCGGCGTCATCGTGGACTGGGTGCCCGCCCATTTTCCACGGGACGATTTCGCGCTGGCCGGCTTTGACGGCACGCACCTCTACGAGCACGCCGATCCGCGCCAGGGGGCGCACCTGGACTGGGGGACGCTCATCTTCAACTACGGGCGCAAGGAGGTGCGCTCCTTCCTCACGGGAAGCGCCCTTTCGTGGTTTGACCGTTTCCATGTCGACGGCCTGCGCGTGGATGCCGTGGCCTCGATGCTCTACCTCGACTATTCGCGCGAGGCGGGCGGGTGGGTGCCGAACCAGTACGGCGGGCGCGAGAACCTGGATGCGGCCTCGCTGCTGCGTCATGTCAACGCCCTCGTGCACCAGCTTCACCCCGGCGCGCTCACCATCGCCGAGGAGTCCACCTCCTACCCCGGCGTCACGCGCCCCGTGGCGGAGGGCGGGCTTGGTTTCGACCTTAAGTGGAACATGGGCTGGATGCACGACACGCTGGAGTATTTCCACGCCGACCCGCTCGCGCGGCGCCATTTGCACAACAAGCTCACGTTTGGGATGCTCTACCAGTACTCGGAGCGCTTCACGCAGGTTTTCTCGCATGACGAGGTCGTCCACGGGAAGGCTTCGCTGCTCAACAAAATGCCGCAGGCGACGATAGCCGCCCGCGCGCAAAACCTTCGCGCCCTGCTTGCCTACCTCTGGGCCTGGCCGGGCAAGAAGACCCTTTTCATGGGGTGCGAGTTTGGCCAGTACGCCGAGTGGAAGTATGACGCCAGCCTGGACTGGCACCTCCTGGAGCACATGGACCACGAGGGCGTGCGGCGCCTTGTCCGCGACCTCAACCGCCTGTACACCGCCGACGCCGCGCTTGCCGCCTGCGAGCAGGAGCCGCGCGGCTTCCAATGGCTCGAGGTCAATGACGCCCCCTGGAGCGTGCTCACTTTCCTGCGTTCCTCGGCCGACGGGCGCCTGTCCTGGCTTGTGGCGTGCAATTTCACGCCAAATGCCCGCGATTATCGCTGTGGCGTCCCTTTTCCCGGGCGTTGGGAGGAGGTGCTCAACACCGATTCCGTCGAGTATGGCGGCGCGGGCGCGGGCAATCTCGGGGGCGTGGATGCCACCCTTCCCGCCACGCCGTGGAACGCCCAGCCCCACTCGCTCACGCTTCACATTCCCGGCCAGTCCGTCGTGATCCTTCGCAGGCAGCTGTGAGCGCCGGGCGGCGGTTTCGCGCCAGCCCCGTGCGGCGCGGGCGCGGCCTGAAAGTGGAACCGCCGCCGGCGCGCCATGTCATAGGCGGCCCTTATGAAATTCCTCAGAACTCTGCTTTCCTGCGCCTTGCTCGTTGGCGCGTCGGGGATGGCTTCCGCGGCGGATGCCGCCTCAGGCGGTTCCTTCAATGTGCTTGTCTTCTCAAAGACCAACGGGTTCCGCCACAAGGATGCCATCGCGGCGGGCGTCCCGTTTTTCCAGAAAATGGGGGAACTGCTCAATTTCTCGGTGGACGCCTCCGAGGACGCCTCGGTTTTCACCGATGAGCGCCTGCGCAAGTACCAGGCCATCGTTCTGTTGAACACCACCGGCGAGTTCACCGCGGACAAATGCGGGAAATCCATCCCGGCGGAGGAGAAGAAGAAGCTCGTGGAGGACTCCCTCGCCCGTCAGGAGGCCTTCCGCAAGTGGGTCGAAAACGGCGGCGCGATCGTCGGCCTGCACTCCGCCACGGACTGTTTCCATGAGGGCACCTCCTCGATCGGCGCCAAACGCTGGCCCGAATTCCAAAAAATCATCGGCGGCGCGTTCGCCAGCCACCCCCACCACCAAATCTGCGACATCGAGATCGTGGACGCGGAAAACCCGTCCGTGAAAGCGCTCGCGAACAAAGTCGTCTCCGCGGAGGAGGCCGGAAAATTGCTGGGAAAAGCATCCACGGTGACCCGGAACGACAAGGGGCTTGTGTGGCGTCCCGCCAAAAACGAGGAATGGTATTTCTTCAAATACCTGCAGCGCGACAACCACGTCATTCTCAATGTGGATGACTCCACCGTGAAAAGGCGTGGCAAAAACTCCTATGACGAGGTCGTGGACGGAAAACCGGTTGCCTGCCCGACGCACCCCTTCGCCTGGACGCGTGAATATGGCAAAGGAAAGATTTTTTACACCGCGCGCGGCCACTATGGCTACGCGTTTGCCGAACCTGAATATGCCCTGCATGTCCTCACCGGCCTCTTCATGGTTGTCGGGAAGCCTTTGCCCAACATCGACATCACGGCTCAGGTCTCCAAGTCCAGGAGCCGGTGAGAAAATCCGGAAAATCTTGTTTTTTCCGAAAAAAACAGGGCGGGGCCGCGGGTCCCGCCTTTTTTTTCGCAAAAAAATCCCGCCGTGGCGGGGGGGCGCCCGGCGACGTCACATTTTGTCGCCAAGCTGGATTTCAATGGCGCCCGGCGGGGCAGGGTAGGGCGCTTGGAGCGGGAGATAGGTGAACCAGCCGGGCACGGCATGAAAATCGCCTTGGGAATCCAGGAGGCTTATTTCGCCGGGGGTTGTCGTGAAATAATAGAGTTTCTTGTTTTTTTCCGTGGCGGCCCATGCGCCGGCCTGACGCAAAAGGCGGAGCGTCCCCGACGGGTCGCCCTTGGGTAAAAGCAGGATCTTTATGGCGTCGTGGCTTTCCTCGGCGAGGATGAGGTTTTCGTCGAAGCGAAGGATGAACACGCCATCCGGGCGCTCAAAAAATTGTTCACGGAAATCCCCCTCCCCGTAATCGAAACGGAATGTCCCCGGCGCGTCTTTTTCTTGGGGATCCCGCCGGTGTGAATCGTGCGCCTGGCGGAGCAGGGCGGGCGTCGGGGGGAGAATTTCCGGCAGGCGGAAAGCCGGTCCCCTGGCCGCCGGGTCGGAGAAGATGTAGCGGGAGGGAAACGGGAGGGAGCCTGCCGCGAGCAGGCGGCGGGCGCTGGCATTCTCCGCCGTGACAAAGGCGGTCAAGGCCGCGCAATCGTGCCGCCGGGCGAGGAGCGAGGAATGCTGGATCATCCTCGTGAACCAGCCCTGCCGGCGAAATTCCGGCAATGTCCAGGAGCCGGTCATGATCCCGATCCTGAGAGTCCCGCCGGAGGCGCCGGCCAAATTGCGATAGGTGACCGCCGAGCCTGCCGCCACGGCGCCGGAAGGGTCGAGAAGCACAAAAACGTCGGGGGCGTGGCCCGCGAACGTCCGCAGGAAATCCCAGCGGTATCCGGCGTCGCTCGCAAGGTGCGGAAACACGCGGCGGCGGTGGCTCAGAAATTCTTGTTGCGAGACAATTTTCGAGGAAAAGGTGTCCATTTGTCGCTTTTTTCCGGATTCCTCCGGCGTTTTTCACGGGATTGCCTCACGCGGGCAGGATCTGTTTTGCCAGGCTCCCCATCGAGGTGTGGAGAATGGAATCGCCGTGGCGTTTTTCAATTTCGGAAAGCAGCTGGTCAAGGTAGTTCATGTAAAGCGCGCAGACGCTGTCGAGCATGCCCCCCGTGATGTGCGCCTTGATGTGGAGAAGGCCGTTGTTTTCGAGAATGTCGAACGCCCGGCCCCACTCGGACGTGGCTTGGAAATTCGCCGTGAAATGCAGGAGTTTTCCCCCGCAAATCCTCTCCGGGTGAATGAGCGAGACGTTTTTCATCCCGCTCATGTTCGTCTTTGCGTTCCGCGAAACCGGGGTGAGCACATCGCGCGCCGAGGCGACAAAGCGCAGCCCCCGCCCGGGCATGGCGCCCAGGAGATTCTCCGGCGCGTTCCAGCCCGGGGGGCACAGGCCGGGTTCAAAGGGAAGCCCCGCGAGCCGGAAGACGCGGACAATCTCGCCAAGGATCCTGTCGAACTCCTCGCGGGATTGATCCTGGAACTCCACCGGCACCCGCAGCCCTTTGTGGCAGTGGTGGAGGCCGTGGAGGGCGATCTCAAAACGGGGGTCGTTTTTCAGGAAATCCACGAATTCCGGATGCCTGTCCAATCGCATCGTCCCCTTGGGGTGGCGCGGCGCGAGCCAGAGGTGGTCGCGCAATCTCGGGATGGCGGCGAGGATCCGGCGTGTCGGATGGGAAAAGGTCTCGCGCCAGTCGGCCGTCGTGAAAAGCGTGACGCGCAGGCCGGGGTGGCGGTCGAGCAGCCGCAGGACATGGCCCATGGCGCCCTTCCCGAGGTCGCCGCCGCCCTCATAGAAGCCGTCCGACTTCCGGGTCGGACTTTTTTGCGGGTGCAGGTCGTCTATGGAAAAACATATCGCCCCCTTTTTCCCCTCGGGGAGCCAGTTCTCAACAACACCGGAGCTGTTTGCCATCCGCCGGATGGTGCGGCGCGCCGGCGGGGCTTGTCAATCCCGGCGGCCGGCTCCAGGCCGCTGGGCGCGCGTCATCCTCCGGCGGCGGCCCTCCGCTGCGCCAGGCGTCGTTTGAGCTGGTTGAGCTTCCGGATGCCGTCCCAGTAGGAAAGCATGGCGCTTTTGATGTTGATGCGGGAGCCGGGCTGGTCGGTCCAGCGCAGGGGAAGCTCGACGACGGCGCCAGGCCCCTCGCATTGCGCGAGGTAAAGCAATTCGCCGCCGAGGAAGAATTGCTCGGAAAAGACCTCCCCGCTCCACCTCCCGTACCAATCGCGCCGGAAGAACTTGAAACCGCAGGCGATGTCCGTGGCCCGGATCCCGGTGAGGATGCCGATGCCGAGGCGCAACAGGCGCGAGCAGGCGCGGCGCTTCAGGCTCCGCCTGCCCACGACGGAGGCCGGAAGCCAGCGCGAGCCGTTCACGGCGACCACCCCCGGGGCCTGGAACCGGGCGATCACCTCCGGGATGTGGGCGAGGTCGGTGGCCATGTCCGTGTCGGCATAGCCCACGATGTCGGCGGTGCTGGTGTCCCAGGCGTCCCGCAGGGCGAGGGCGAGGCCCGCGCGCTCGATGGCGCGCACACGGCATGGCACCGGCGAGAGCGGGGCGAGGCGCCGCGCGATTTCCAGGGTGGCGTCCGTGGAGCCGTTCACGGCGATCACGATGGAGATGTCCCGGGCGGTCAGCGGGTTCGCCTCCAGCCATCGCGAAAGCTTGGAGAACCCGCCCTCAAGCCTGTGCGCCTCATTGTAACACGGAATCGTGATCTCGACAGTCATGCACGGGCGAACATGCGAACCGGAGCTTGGTTCCGCCGCACGCCCCTCTCACCCGCGCGTCGGGGCGTGAAAATCATGGACAGCCCGCGGCGCGGGCGGTTCGCTCCGGCTCAAATGGCCTTGCAGAACATCTTGATAGTGGACGACGAGAAGCACACGCGGGAAGGCCTCGGAAGCGCGCTTGAGGACGCGGGTGATTACGAGACCTATCTGGCTCGCGACGCGGATGAGGCCATCGCCCTGCTTGACTCGCAGAAGTTCGACCTCGTGCTCACGGATCTGCGCATGGCGGGAAAATCGGGCATCAGCGTCATAGACAAGACGCTCGCCCTTCCGGGCCGCCCCGTCTGCATCATGATGACCGCCTATGGCAGCGTGGAGACGGCGGTCGAGGCCATGCGGCACGGCGCGTATGACTTCCTGCAAAAACCCGTGAATCTTGAGCGCCTTGAGACGGTCGTGAGGGAGGCGCTGCAAAAGCGCCGCGCCGCCATCGAAAACCAGGACACCCCGCCGCCCGCCGCCGCCGCGAAACCCGTGGCGCGCGCCGCCTCCCGCCCGCGCCCGGAGCGCTCCGGCATTGTCGGGAAAAGCGCCGCCCTCGTGCGCGTCCGCAACCAGATCGGGCAGGTCGCGCCCTCCAAGGCCACCGTGCTGCTCCTGGGCGAGACGGGGACGGGCAAGGAGCTTTTCGCGCGGATGCTCCACCGCGAAAGCAGGCGCTCGGGCGGCCCGTTCGTGCCGGTGCACTGCGCCGCGCTGCCCGCGACCCTGCTCGAAAGCGAGCTTTTCGGCTTTGAGAAGGGCGCCTTCACCGGGGCCGGCGAGCGCCGGGTCGGGCGATTTGAGGCCGCGGACAAGGGCACCCTTTTTCTGGACGAGATCGGCGAGATTGACGCGCAGACGCAGGTGAAGCTCCTGCGTTTCCTCGAGACACGCACCCTCGAGCGCCTCGGCTCGCAGGCGCCGATCCATGTGGACGCCCGCCTGGTCTGCGCCACCAACAGGAATCTGCTCGAGGAGGTGCGGGCGGGGCGTTTCCGCGAGGACCTCTTCTACCGCCTGAGCGTCGTGCAGGTTCGCCTGCCTCCGTTGCGCGAGCGCGCGGAGGACATCGGCCCGCTGCTTGACCATTACCTGGAATTCTTCGCGCAGGAAAATGCCCTCCCGGCGCCCGGCCTGGGCGAGTCGGCCCGCCGCGCGCTCCAGGCCTATCCGTGGCCGGGCAACATCCGCGAATTGCGCAATCTCTGCGAGAACCTCGCCGTCATGCACTCCGGGCGGACCCTCGAGGCCGCCGACCTTGATCCGCGCTTTCTCGCGCCCCCGCCGCCCCCGGCGTGCGCCGCCCCTGGCGTGGGTGCCGCCCCCGGCGCGCCATCCGGCATGCCGCCGCCGCCCTGCGCCCCCGCGGGCAGCAACCCGGCCGCGCCCGGGGCGGCCGTGTATTCGGTGGAGGAGAATGAGAAGCACCTCCTGCGGCAGGCGCTTGCCGAGGCACGCGGCCGTCGCGGCCCCGCCGCCAAGCTCCTGGGCATCTCGCGCCGCACGCTCTCGCGCCGCCTCGCCCAGTGGCCGGAGCTGGCCTCCGTCCGGTGAGCGTCCGCCGCCCGTCCTCAACGGGCCATGCGTGGCGCGAGCCACCGCCGGGCGGACTCGGCATCCATGCGGATCTGCCCGAGAAGCGCGGGAAGGCCGGGAAATTTTCTCTCGGGGCGGATGAAGTGGAGCCATTCCACGAGAAGCCGCGCGCCCTCGCCGATCCCCGCCGCCCCGAGGGCGCCGGCCCCGGCAAAGAGGTGGGCCTCGAGCAGGGGGAGCACGGGCGCCGTCTCGACGGTCGGCCGCAGGCCGTAGTTGGCGATGCCGTGGAACCAGCCGCCCGCATCCAGGGAGGCGCCACCGCCGGCCCCGGGCGCCTTGCGGACACGCACGGCGTAGACGCCAAAGCGCGGGAGCAGCTCGGGCGTCCAGGGCATGTTGAGGGTGGGGAAGCCGATGGTGCGGCCCAAGGCCCGGCCCGGCACGGCCCGGGCGAGGCTTTGGTAATTCCAGCCCAGGAGCGCGTTGGCGCGGGCCGTCTCCCCGCCGGCGAGCAGCTCCCGTATCCGGGTGCTGCTGACGCGCCCGTCCGCATCCTCGACGGCGGGGTGCGCGCGGGTCTCAAAGCGCCCCGGGATCGCCCCGGAAGCCGCCGGCACGGGTTGTCTTCCGGCGCCGTCCGGAAGGAAATTCCCGGTTCCGCCATGCCCGAAGCGGAAGTTTTCCCCGACGTGGACGCGCAGGTCGCCCGGCAAGGTCTTGCGCAGCAGCGCGACGAAGGCATCCGCCGGAAGGCGCGAGAACTCCGCCGTGAATGGCAGTACGATCGTGGTGTCCACGCCGAGCATGGCGATCCGCGCGCACCGGTCCTCGAGGCTTTGGAGGAGAAGCGTGGGCGAGCCGGGGGTCAGCACGCGGCTGGGGTGCGGCGAGAAGGTCAGGACGATGGCGCGGGCGCCCCTTTCCCGCGCCATGCCGACGGCCTCCCCGATGATGCGCTGGTGGCCCCGGTGGACGCCGTCAAACATCCCTATCGCCAGCTCGGCCGGCGTCGTGGGCGCGGGAAGTTCCAGGAGTGATCCGTGGATTTTCATCAGGATGGGAAAGGGCGGTGGGATGGCGCGGATGCTCAAACGCGCATGAGTTCATAATCGCGTGTGCCGACGCCGATTTTTTCGGCGTGGTCCAGCGTGGCGCGCCAGTTCGTGTCCGGGAAAAGTGTCGTGAAATGGTCGGCGTGCCGGGCGTGGGCGTCCCCGTCATGCCCCCCGCCGTCGTGGCACATGCCGCAGGCGCATTCGCCGCCCGGCGCCGGGCCGTGTTTCAAGGTTTGCTCCAGCGCGCCGCCCGCGATCGGCGTCTGCCCGTTGCAGATGTCGGCCGTGGCCTGGTCGAGGGCCACGGGGTCGAACGAGGCGAGCATGCCGCAGTCGGGGATGAAGGGCATGTCGTTCTCGCCGTGGCAGTCGCAGCAGGGGGAGATCTGCGTGGCGATGTTGATGTGGAATTGCGGGCGCCCCTGCGTGACGGCCAGGGCGTATTCCGCCATTTTTTTGCAAAGGATCTCGTTGGGGTTCCAGTCCGGGTTTTCGATGGCGTCAAAATTGCACGTGCCGATGCACCGCCCGCAGCCCGCGCAGCGGCCGGGGTGGATCCGGGCGGTGCCGTCGTCGCCGTAGTCGATGGCGTCCTGCCCGCACTCCTTGGCGCAGGCGCGGCATTTGCGGCAGAGGCGCGGCCTCACGACGGGTTTTCCGCTGTTGTGCTGCTCCATCTTCCCCGCGCGCGAGGCGCAACCCATGCCGAGGTTTTTCAACGCGCCGCCGAAGCCCGTCAGCTCGTGCCCCTTGAAGTGGTTGAGGGAGATGATGATGTCGGCGTCCATGATGGCGCGGCCGATTTTGGCCACGGAGACAAACTCGGTGCCGGTGACCGGCACGAGGGCCTCGTCGGTGCCCTTCAGGCCGTCCCCAATGATGATCTGGCACCCCGTGGACATGGGGGAGAAGCCGTTTTTCATGGCGCAATCCAAGTGGTCCAAGGCGTTTTTCCGGTGCCCGGCGTAGAGGGTGCCGCAGTCGGTGAGGAATGGTTTCGCGCCAAGCCCGGCGACGATGCCGGCGACACAGCGGGCGTAGTTCGGGCGCAGGGAGGCGAGGTTGCCCAGCTCCCCGAAATGGATTTTGATGGCCGCGAAACGCCCGGTGAAATCGATGTCCCCGATGCCCGCGCGGCGGACCAGGCGATCCAGTTTCTCGAGCAGGCCAAGACCGGCGCGGGTGCGCATGTCTGTGTGGTAAACCTTCGATCTCGCGGGTTTTTCCGGGATGGATGCCGCGCCGGCGCCGGCATCCCTGGACGTTTGTTTCATGCGGTGGAAGGTATGCGTGCGCGCGCGAAAATTCCAGCGAAAGCAGGGGTGCCTCCGCGCGCCGTGGCGGCGGGTTTCGCGCGGGCGGCTCACCGGCCGGAGACGGCCGCGAGCTTGCGGAGTGTGGGGGCGAGGAAGGTGCGCGCGTGCTCAAGCTCCCCCTCGCGCAGGCGCCACCGCCAGTTTCCGGAGGCGGTCCCCGGCGTGTTGAAGCGCGCCTGCGAGTCCTTGCCGAGAATGTCCTGCATGGGCACGACCGCCAGGGAGGCCGGGGAGGTGAACGCGGCGCGGATGGCGTCCCAATGGGGCGCGGAGCCGTCACAGCCGAGATAACGGCGGAAGAAGTCGCGCTGGCTTTCGGTGGTGGCGGCATACCAGCCGGCGGTGGTGTCGTTGTCATGGGTGCCCGTGTAGACGGCGCAGTCGGGGCGCTGGTTGTGGGGCAGGTGCGTGTTGGCGGCGTCCCCGCCGAAGGCGAATTGCAGCACGGCCATCCCCGGGAGGCCCGTGGCCTTGCGCAGCTCCAGGACCCCGTCGGAGAGTTCGCCGAGGTCCTCGGCGATGAGCGGGGCGTCGCCAAGCCCGCTGCGCATGGCGCGGAAGAAATCCATGCCCGGCCCCGGGCGCCACCCGCCCTCGCGGGCGTCCACCGCCCCGGCCGGGATGCTCCAGTAGTCGTGGAAGCCGCGGAAGTGGTCGATGCGCATGGCGTCGGCGCGCCCGAGGGCGCTGGCGAGGCGCCGCATCCACCAGTGGTAGCCGGTCCGGCGCATCGCGTCCCAGTCATAGAGCGGGTTTCCCCAAAGCTGCCCCCTGGGGGAGAAATAGTCGGGGGGGACGCCGGCGACGCACTTGGGGAGGCCCTCCTGCGTGAACTGGAAGAGTTCCGGGGAGGCCCAGGCGTCGGCGCTGTCCGGCGCCGCGAAGATGGGGATGTCGCCAAGGATCCGCACGCCGAGCGCGGCGGCCTCGCGGCGCAGCCTCGCCCATTGCGTGTCGAAGAGGAATTGCTGGAAAACCGCGCATTCGGCGTCGTCCCGCACGGAGTCCGGCCAGTCGCCGGCCGTGGCGCGGGCATGGATGCGGGCCTCCTCGGGCCAGGAATGCCAGGGGCGGCCCCCGAAGTGTTTTTTCAACGCGGTGAACAGGGCGTAATCCTCCAGCCAGAAGGCGTTCTCCCGGCGGAATGCCGCGAGGTCTCCAAGCTCGTCCATCACGGCGGGCCTGGCTTTCACGTTGCGCCAGATGGCCGCCATCGCGGGGTGGAAATGTTCCCAGAGGAAGCCGTATTCCACGTGCGCGGCGGCGAGGCCGCGCAGTGGCGCCAGCTCCCGCTCGCCGGCCAGCCCGTGCCCGGCCAGCGTGTCGAGGTCGAGAAGGTAGGGGTTGCCGGCGAAGGAGGAGAAGCATTGGTAGGGCGAGTCGCCGTGGCCCGTGGGGCCGCACGGGCAGATTTGCCACCACTCCAGCCCGCATTCGGCGATGAATTCCAGGAAGCCCCGCGCGGACGCCAGCGTGCCGACCCCCTGCCGCGAGGGCAGGCAGGTCGGATGCAGCCAGACCCCTGCGGAGCGTTTCCGGAAGCCGGAAAACAGCGGCCCTTCCGGCCCCGGGGAATGCGCGGGCGGCGCGGGCGGGCCGCCGGTGTCGCCGTTTTTCGCGGGCCGGCCGGAGGGCGCGTCCGGGCCGGCGGATGTGCCGCGGGGGATTGCTTGGTTTCGTGTGGACATTCTTTTGGGATGCCGTGGAGATTGGAGTCCGGACGCCCGCGCCGGAACCCTGAAACGTGATGGCCCGGGCGGGACCGGTCGCGGGGGGGGGCTTAATGAGGCGACACCCTGTCGCCGGTGGCGGACGCCTGGATGGCCCCCGTTTGCGCGCCCTCTTTTTTCAGACGGTATTCAGGGGCGAGCAGGGATTGGATGGCCGGGGTCGCGAAACGGCGGCAGTGCAGAAGCACGGCGGCCCTCTGGCCCGGGCCGCGCACAAGGCGCCCGAGGGCCTGGTTCACCTTGCGCAGGGCGGGCGCAAGGTAGGCGGTGGCGAACGGGTCGGGCGCGCCGAGGCGGCGCAGCGCCTCCATGCGGGCGGCGCGCTCCGGGGTTGCCTCCGGGAGGCATGGGCTGACGACCATCGCGCGCGAGAGGCGGCCGCCGAGCAGGTCGATGCCCTCGGCCATCCCCCCGCCGGCGACGAGGAAGAGGGCGTGGGCGAGCAGCAGGGCCTCCTCCAGCCATGCCGCGTTTTGGGCCGGCGTGCCGCCGCGCGGCTGGATCGCGGCGTGGAATCCCGGGCTGAGCACGCGCAGGCAGGTCTGGATGGCCTCCGCGTAGGCGTAGGAGGGGAAGAAGACGGCGGCCTGCCCGTCGGCGCAAAATTCGAGCACGGAGCGCGCCGTGTCGGGATAGTGGCGCACCCGCGCGCGCAGGCGTGTGTCGGCCGAGGTGTCCACGCGAACGTCGTAGGCGCCATCGCGCCACGGGGCCTCGCAGACGTGGGTCGTGGCGGAGCGGAGTCCGCAGTCCGAGGCGAAAAGGTCGAGCGGGGCGAGCGTGGCGGACATGAGCAGGACGCGGCCGAAGGAGCGCAGGGTGTCGCCGGTTTCGGCGGCGGCGTCGAGGCAGCCCGCCCGGAGCACGCCGTCGCGCGGGGACCAGGGCAGGCATGGGGGCGCCTCCCCCTGCCCGGCGCCGGATTCCGGGGAGCCGTGCGGCCGCCCGCCGGGCGCGTCATCCTCCAGGCGGGCCAGCATGGGCAGGAGCTGGGACGGCTTCTCGAGGGCGCCCAGCGCGTCATTCGGGAGGTCCAGGTGGAATGGCGGACGCTCAAGCCAGAGGTGCGTGATGTCGGACCCGATGTCGCGCGCAAGGTAGAGGGAGCTTTCGCTGAGCGCGTCGGCGCGCGGGAGTTTTTCGAGAAACTCCGCCCAGGCCCCCCATGCGCCCAGCCATTCCCTTGGCGCGCCGAGGTCGCGCAGGGTGTCCAGCGTCTCCCAGGCCTCGGTGGCGCCGGCCTCGACGCTGCGGGCCTCCGCCGCGCGGTCTGGAAGGTTGTGCGCCTCGTCCACGATGAGGTGCGTGGTGGCCGGGTTCCATCCGGCCGAGCCGGCCAGGACGCCGGCCTGCCATGGGGAGAACACGTAATTGTAGTCGCAGAGCACCAGCTCGGCCAGGGGGAGCAGGCGCTTGGTGATCTCCCATGGCGGCACGCCGGCGGAGGCCCCGAGGGAGCGCACGGCGGCGAGGCCGGCGCGCCCCTCGTCAAAAAGGCGGGCGGGGTCGATTTCCGCGCGCTGCCAGTTTTCCCGCCATGCGGCGGGGTCGGAGGGCGTGCCGGGGATGGCATGCTCGGCGCGTGAATGGAGCGTGAGGACGCGGATCGCCCCGGGGGAGGTCATCCGGTCCAGCTCGCGGAGGACTTGCAGGCGGGCGGAGCTTTTCCCGGTGACGTAGAGGATGCGCGTGGCGACGCCATCGCGGAGGCGCCCGAGGGCGTCGAGCAGCGCGAGGGAGGTTTTCCCAAATCCGGTCGGCGCCTCAAGCAGCGCGACGGGCGAGGTGTCGGCCTGCAGGCGCTCGAGCGCGGCGGCCCATTCCTGGCGGGGTGCCGCGAACGGGGTGACGAGGTGGAGGTGGTCGAGGCGGAGGCGGGCGTCCCAGCGGCTTTGCGCGAAACGGGCGATGAGCCGTGCCTGTGGCGCCAGCAGCGTGTCAAAGGGGGCCTCCATGCGGATTTCCTGCATGACGCCCGTCGCGGGGTCCACGAGCACGAGCACGCCCTGGATTTGGGCGCCGGCGCGGGTGGCGTCCTGGGCGAAACCGTGGCAGTAGAGCGCGAGTTGCAGAAAATGCCCCGGGAAATTCTCCCTCCACCACGCCGGGGGGTGCGGCACGCCGGCGGAGACGGTTTTTATCTCCCGGATGACGAGCCTCTCCGGCGCGTCCGGCCCGGGGGCGGGGATGGTCTCCACCTGGTCGGCGCGGCCTTCGGCCACGAGAAGCCAGCCTTCGCAAAACAGTGTCGCGCGGACGGGCACCTCGAATGCCCATTGCGAGCCGCAGGCGTCCCCGGCGGCGTCCGGCGCGGCGGCCTCCGGTGCGCCGGGCGTGCCTGATGCGGCGTCGCGCGCCTCGATTTGCCTGCGCAGGGCGGAATGCCATTCACGGCCGACGTCGGCGCGCCAGCGTCCGGTGGGGCAGGGGCCGAATGATTGTGGTGGCGCGCCAAAGCCCGCGAATTCGCCTGCCGCGAGATCAAGTCGGCGTTCTCCGGGGGTGAAGCGCATTGGGAAAGTGGTGCAAATGGGATTTCCGGCCGGGAGGGCTACGGCATTTTGGCGGCGTGTGGCAATCGTTTCGTTCGCGCCTGCTGGCGGCGCACGGGGGCGTTTTTGGGTTTTGCACGGCCGGAAGAGCGCGGGTGGCCTGGCCGGGGGCGGGGTTCTGGCGGCGGGTTTTTCCCTCGTGCCGCATGGCTTTCGCGTTTGCCACGCGGGTGGCGCGAGTTTTCCTGCGGCGGGGTGCCGGCGAATGGCCGGCCACGACGCCAATGAATCCAGTCCTTAAACTTTTGCTCGAGGGCGAGCCGCTCAATCCGGGGCAGCTTGCCCAGGTGCTTGCCATCCCGCAGGCCGAGGTCGATGCCCAGCTTGAGGCCCTGCAGGCGCAGGGGCTTTTGCTTGGCTGGCGCGCCGTGCTCAATCCGTCGGTGGGGGAGGATCAATCCGTGCGCGCCCTGATCGAGGTCAAGGTGCGCCCCCAGGGCGGGCTTGGGTATGACGCCATTGCCGGGCGCATTTCGCAGTTTGAGCAGGTTGAGACCTGCTACCTTCTTTCCGGGGCCTACGACCTGCATGTGATCGTGAAGGACTCCAGCCTGCGAAAGATCGCCTCCTTTGTCCACGAGCGCCTTGCGCGCATCGAGGGCGTGCAGTCCACGGCGACCTGTTTTTTGCTTCGCGCCTACAAGGAGCAAGGCTGGCTCGTCGCCCCGCCGCCGGATGCCGACAAGCCCGCTGTCAGCCCGTAGCCTTTCTGGATCCCGATGGCGGGGGCGCTTGCGGGGAGGGCCGATGGCGCCATCCCCCGTTCCGCGCAGGCCGTCGCCCGGCCCATGCCCGAGGGTTTCCTTTCCCCGTTCCTTATTTTTCGCCAATACGCATCCGCACACATGGAAAGCAGTCAGCAGCATATGCCCCAAACGGCCGATGGCGTCCCGGACGCCATCCAGGCCTGTCCCGTCCCCGCCGCCAATGCCGCCGGCGTGGCCCCTGCCGCCGCCAACCGTGCCGCCGCCCCCGTTGCCGACCCGTCCCGCTTTGTCGCCCGGCATGTCGCCGCGATGCCCAAGTCCGGCATCCGGGATTTTTTCGCGATCGCCTCGCAAATGCGTGACGCCATCTCGCTTGGCATCGGCGAGCCGGATTTTGTCACGCCCTATCCTGTCCGCGAGGCCGCCATGCGCGCGCTTGAGAAGGGGAGGACCAGCTACACGGACAACCGCGGGCTGGGAACCTTGCGTGACGCCATCTCCGCGTATGTCGCCGCCAACTACGGCCCGGAGTACGATCCGGCGACGGAGATCCTTGTCACAATCGGCGTCTCCGAGGCGCTCGACATGGCACTTCGCGCCATCCTGAACCCAGGCGACAAGGTGCTCTACCACGACCCGTGCTATGTCTCCTACTCGCCGAGCATCAGTCTGTGCCATGCGCAGGCCATTGCCGTCCCCACGCGTTCGGAGGACGGTTTTGCGCTCACCGTGGAGGCCTTGCGCGCCGCGTGGCAGCCCGGCTGCAAAGCCCTTTTGCTGAATTTTCCAACGAATCCCACCGGCGGCACGGCCAGCCGCGAGCTTCTTGGCCAGATCGCCCGGTTTGCGCAGGAGAAAGACCTGCTTGTGCTCAGCGACGAAATCTACTCCGAATTGACGTTCGAGGGCGCCCACACGAGCATCGCCAGCATTCCAGGGATGCGTGAGCGCACCCTGTTTTTGCACGGATTTTCCAAGGCCTTTGCCATGACGGGGTTTCGCATTGGCTATGCCTGCGGTCCGGCGGCCGTGATGGATGCCGTGCTCAAGGTGCACCAGTACGCCATCATGTGCGCCTCCATTGTCAGCCAGGAGGCCGCCCTTGAGGCCCTTTTGCACGGGCGCGATGACATGTTGCGGATGCGGGACAAGTACCGCGAGCGGCGCGACTTCATCGTGCGCCGGTTTAACGGACTCGGCCTTCCATGCCATCTCCCGCGCGGCGCCTTTTATGCCTTTCCCAAGGTCAGCGTCACCGGGCTGGACTCCATGACCTTTGCGATGTCGCTGCTCAGGGAGCAAAAAGTCGCGATGGTGCCCGGCACCGCCTTTGGCACAGCCGGGGCCGGTTTTTGCCGCGCCAGCTTTTCCACGAGCTATGAGAACATCATCAAGGCTTCCGACCGCATCGGCCGGTTTCTTGATTCCTTGAAGATTGATTCCCTGAAGACCGATTAAACGTTCCGGGGCGAACGTTTTCCCGCTGCCTGTCGCAAAAACGGGGACGGAGCTTTCGGGTGGGCTGGCGACGGACCACGCCCGCAACAAGGGATGCCTCTTGGGCGCCGTGCGGACATCGACGGCAGGGAGAGGGTCCGGGCCTTCGCCCGCCGGCCCGGTTTCGACACCTCTTGGGCGGCCGTTCGGATATCACCGGCTGGTTTCCTGATTTTCCTGATTTTTCAATTCGGAAGGGCGGCGGGGGGTGGTTGGCAGGGACGCGGCGGTTGGTGGGGACGTGGTGGTGGGCGGGGACGCGGCGGTTGGTGGTGTCGCGGCGGTTGGTAGGGACGAGGTGGTTGGTGGAGGTGGGCTAAGTGGTGGAGGGGGTGGCGGCGGGGTTTTGTGCTGGAAGTGTGTGGAAATGCGTTGCCAGTGGGGAGGGGCGGGGGTTGGCTCGTGGGGAACTCCGTGGAGGGAGGAATTCCGAGTGAAGCTCAGTGATGATGAAAGAGGCGCGGCTCGGGT
>JAIRPL010000024.1 GCA_031256995.1 Puniceicoccales bacterium | reverse complement strand
GCGCTTGTGACCTCATCCGTTTCCGGGGACCACAATTTCACTGGGACAGGGACGACAAGGCTTAAGTCCATCGAGTTTTCCGGAGGGAGCATCCTTCTGAACGCGGCCGGCTCCCTTTCGGTTTCCCGCATCACACGGGATTCCGGTTCCAGCGACAGCTCCCGGATCGCACCCAACGCGGAAACCGCTGCCGCCTGCCTTGCCTCCCTTACCGGGGTGCTTGCTATTGACGTTGCCGCAGGCCAAAGGGTGGATCTTCAAGCCAAGATCGCCGCCGGAACCACCCTCGAAAAGTACGGGCAAGGGACGCTGCGGTTTGATTTTACGAATAGCAACTCCATCGACCGGACAAAGAAGAGCCAAGATCTGCTTACGACCATACGCATTGTCGAGGGGATTTGGGAACTCTCCCGCGACGGGGGCTATCAACCGTCGACTCCTTTCATCAACAATGCTGTCGGCAGCTCCATTGTCCTGGAGGACGGGGCAAAATGGCATATTTACGGGGACTGTTTTTGGGCGGGGCATGATGGAAATTTTTCAAAGGTGTTCACGACCACCATCAAGGAAGGCGCCGAACTCGTGTGGAAAACGGGCCAAGGCAATCAAGTAAGCCTTGGCCCCACGACACTCCTTGGCGGCAGGCTGGTGAATGACGTCAATACTGGCGACAGCAGCGTCGCAAACAGGTTCGTGATTGAAGACATCACGGTGAACGCCCTCCCCGGTGCCACATCAAGCGCGCCCACCGAATCCATCCTTGGCGGTGTCGGCTTCGGTTTTAACATGAGCTACGGCGATGCGCCGACAGTCACTTTCACGGTGGCGGAAAATGCCCTGCTCAGTGTGACAACCTCTCTTCGGAACTCCTATAAGCCCGGCACTTCCGGCGTCTCCAGCATCGTCAAGGCGGGTGCCGGAAAAATGGTTCTCTCTGACGCACGAAGCTCATTCACCGGAGCCACCACCATCAACGGGGGGACTCTTTCCATCGCGGTGGACAACTCCATGGCCTCCGCCCCCGGCTACACGGTCAACGGAAGTGGAAGCGCATTAGAGCTTCTTGATAACGCGGTGCTTCACGCGACGGCGCCAATCTCGCTCAACGCCGGCGGCACCCTGAGGTTTGACCGGACAAGCGCCATTTCGCTCCCCAATGCCGTCACGGGCGCTGGAAACATCCGCAAATCCGGCGCTGGCTCCACCGCCACGCTCACCAACGCCGCCGGTTTCACGGGCGCGTTCCAGGTGGATGCCAACGGCGGCACGCTTGCCGTCACAACCGCCTGGCCGGCAAACAGCGCCAGTGTCGAGATCGGGGCGGGCGGCGTCCTGACATTCCTGGACGGCTCCACCCGGAAAAACATCGTCCTGAACAACGCCAACGCCTCCTTCGCCGGGCGGAAAGGCACCCCCGCCGCGGATATCTCCGGCAACCTCGCCCTCACCGGTGGCCACGTTCTTCACATCGCCGACCCATCGCTGGCGACCAGTGGCGCGCTCTCCACGGGGACGCTCACCATCGACGGCAGTCTCTCGCTTGGCGTCGCAACCCTCGTCTTCGACGTGAATTCCGCCACGGATCACGACAAGCTGGTGCTGTCCAACGGAATCCTCTCCTTCAATTCCGGCGCCAAGCCCGCATTGTCATTCAATTTCCTCGATGACCGGGCTCCCGATGCGGACTTCGACATCCTTTCGCTTTCCGGCTCCGCCGCCAACACGCTCGCCGGCATCCTGACCTCCGACCCCACCGCGAAGCTTGATTTCCTCATCTCGGGTGCCCCGGTCGATCCGGATGTCCACCAGCTTCTCTTCAGCTACAAGGACAATGGCAACACGCTCAGCATGAGCGTCGAGGATGCCCCGACGATTTTCTATTGGGCGGGCGCCACCGGAAACTGGGACAAATCCGCCACGACGCTTGCGTGGAGCAAGGACGGCACCTCCGCCCCCGCCGCCTATCGCGACAGGCTGATCACGCGCTTCAGCGTCGCGAAACAGGGGACCGGCGCCATCCCCGCCACTCTTGCCACGGACATCCAGATCTCCGACGTCATCGTGCCCCGCGCCTACAAGGTGACCAATCCCCAGGTTGGCATCACCATCGAGGATGGCACGTTCACCTTCACCAACACCACCGGCCGCATCTCCGGGGAGACCTGGCTTGATTTGGGGGCTGGCGCCAAGTTGACCCTGGCCGTCGCCAACGCCGGTTCCTCCGCGAACGATTTCACGGGCGCGATAAACCTCGCGGCAGGCGCGCGACTCGTCGCCGACAACGCCGGGGCGGACTCGGTCCCCGTCATTTCCAATACGAACGTCCCCTCCCTGCTCGGCACCGGGAAGACGGACAACTCGACCTATTTCACCGGATTCACCCTCGACACCGGCGCGACACTCTCGCTGAACAATGCCAGCACGACACTCCTGAACACTAGCGACCGCCCGTTCAGGTTTGCCGGAGACTCCGCCACGCTTGAGTCCACCTCCGCCACGGGCAAGGGGGTGTATCTCACGGGCGCGTTCTCCTATTCCGCGGCAAAGGCCGCCGCCGCCACCGCCTTCACGCTGAACCTCGGCGGCGCGGGCGTGGGATCCATCTCCAGCGTCCTGGCCGACAATGGCTCGGGCGCGCTCTCCATTGTCAAGACGGGGGCCGGAAAATGGACTCTTTCCAACAACGGAAATTTGTTCAGCGGAGGCGTCGCCATCTCCGGGGGAACGCTGGAGGTTGGACGGCTTTTCACCGAGACCGCCGGTGACCCGGCGCCGCTGGGCAAAGGAAACGTGGGCCGGACACTCACCCTCAACACCGGAGGGCAGCTCCGCTACACCGGGCGCGCCAGCAACAATGCGGCGGGCGGAAAGCTTTGGTTCAACATCGCGGGCGATGGCACCGGGACCATCGACATCGCCGAGGCCGACGCCCGGGTTGAGGCCGGCACCATCCAATCCGGTTTCACCAAGGACGGCGCGGGCACCCTCCTCCTCCCCAACGGCAGCCATGCGGTTGGCAGCGGGCAGGATGTGACCGTCAAGCAAGGCGCCCTCCTGCTTGCCGGAACCTTGGACGTGAAGGACAACACGATCGAAGTCAAATCCGCTGGCGGGTTGTATCTCCAAGACGATGCCCGGATCAACAACACCGCCCTCCTGAACCTCTCCGAGGCCGGCGCAAAATTCGATCTGCGCGGAAAAAGCGAAACCATCCAGAAACTTGATGGGGCGGCGGGAACCCTCATCACCAACACGGGCGCACGGGACCTTTCCGCCACGGTCGCCGGCAATCCCGGCGGCGCGGACGCCGCCTCCACACTCAGGATTTCCGGGGATCATTCCGGCACGTTTGCTGGGGTCATTGCCGACGATTCCGCCGCCGACGCTTCACGTGTCCTCAATCTTGAGGTGGTGGGTGATATATGGACATATAGTTCCCCGGAACAAACCCTTTCCGGGATAAACACATACACCGGCTCCACAACAATTGGGACTCTCGCAACCCTGAAGTTGTCCGGAACCGGGAGCATCGCGCAATCCTCCGGGGTGATTTTCAGCGGAAGCAGTGGGACATTCGACATAACTGCCGTTGACACGTCGACCACCATCAAGGGGATTTCTTCCTCCTCTACTGCCACGATCAACCTGGGTTCCAAAACTTTGGTGATCAAACCGGAAAGCGCGGCCTCGACGCTGGTCTACAGCGGGTTGATTTCAGCGTTGGCTGGCGGCAATTTTGTTTATGAGGGGATGACTGCAACCTCCGGCTCCGTGTTTGCAACAGGCGCCAGCAGCCGGCTGCAACTGAAAGCTGCGAATAACTCTTACAAAGGTTCTGCCGGGATAAAGGGCGGCATTTTGGAACTTGCCAGTGCGTCGGGGACGCCACGTGCTTACGCTGTATTCAACAGGAATGATACAGTCACGGTTACGGTGGAAGGGCCGACGTCGGCGCAACCTTCCGCTCCCACGGGCTATCTGCTGTTGTCGGCGACAGGCTCGAATGTGTTTGCGAACAAGCTTTCCGGCACGGGCGCGGTTGTCGCCACTGGCAGCACCCAAGCCCTCGGTCTCACGGCAGACAACACCGCCTTCACGGGGACCTTCATGGCGCGGGATGGCGCGACACTGCTCGCGAATGCCACCGCCACGGCGGCAAACTTCGGTGTGGTTTCCGGCGCGGGTGCCACCATCCAGCTGGGCGGTGTGATCGCCGCCGACGGCGCGGGCAAATTCAAGTATGAAGGCGGCGCGGCTTCCCAGCTCCAGCTCGCCGGCCTGGCGCTTGGCGCCGCGTCGAACGAGATCGAGGTTGTGAACGCGGGCGCCACCCTGGGTTTCGCGGGGACATTTTCCACGGTGGGCAGCGGTCCGCAGCTTGTGAAGAAGGGCGCGGGCGCGCTGGTGTTTTCCGGGACGGCGAGCGCCGCCTCCGTCCCGATCCGCGTGGACGCGGGCCAGCTTGGGATTGTGAACACCTCCTCCGCCGGGACGGGGGACATCACGTTCAATGCCGGCAGCACGACGTTGAGCCTCGGCTCGGCCGCCACCACGGGCGCCGCGCTCACCTTCCAGAACAACCTTTCCAGCGCGGACTTGGGCGGCGGCGCCTTCGCGCGGGGCACCCTCCTGGTGGACTCCCCGGTGACGGCCACGGTCACCGGCTCGAATTCCGGCTTCCACGGCGACGTCGTCGTGCGCGGCGGCGGAACCGTCGCCGTCTCCTCGCTTTCCGCCCTTGGCGCGCTGGACAACACGCTGACCCTTGGCGGAAACGGCGGCGCCGGCGACATGGGATCCGGGACCTTGCGCCTCTCGGGCACCTTCGCGCTTGGCTCGCGCGACATCAACCTTGGCTCGCAGGGCGCGTTCATCGACGCCGCCACCGCCGTCACAAACGCCTTCCACTCCGGCCGCCTGTCCGGCGCGGGCTTCGAGAAGCTCGGCCCAGGCTCCTTCTCCCTGTCCGCCGCCGCGTCGGTGAACGCGGGCTGGGCCGGCGCCATCAAGATCTCCGGGGGCATCCTGACACTCGTGAACACCGGCTCGGCGGGCACGGGCGGGATCACCCTCAACGGGGTTTCCGCCAGCTCCGCCACGCTCCGCCTTGGCTTCATCGACACGCAGTCCGCCGGTCTCGACTCCACGACCGGCGCGGCCATGGACTTCACCCAGGCGCTCGCGAGCGCATCCGGGGGAAGCGGCACCCTGCTGGTGGATTCCCCGGTGACGGTCACGATGTCCGGCGCGGCGAATGCCAGCACCTTTGAGGGCCGGGTCGTCGTGCGCGGCGACGGCCTCCTTTCCGTCTCCAGCGCGGACGCGCTTGGCGCGGCCTCCAACACGCTGTTCCTCGGCGGCGCCGTGTCGGGTGACGAGACCGGGTCCGGCACCCTTCGCGCGACGGCCTCTCTGGACCTCGCCTCGCGCAATGTCATTTTGGGATCCGCAAACTCCGGCTACGTGGAAACCGTGGGGGACACGACACGGGTTGTGCACTCCGGAACCCTCTCCGGCGGCACCTTGCGCAAGCTCGGCACGGGCATCCTCGCCCTCCACGGCGACAATTCCGCCTTCGCGGGCGCGGTCGAGGTGCGGGCTGGCGTCCTGGAGATCGCCGGTTCGACCGCGATCGCCGGCGCGCACGGCGTGGACTCGCTCGGCGCGGGGAAACTCACGCTCGGCTTCGGCACCGGCGCCTCGGCGGTCTCGGCCACCCTGCGCGTGGCCGCCAACTCCGGCAGTCTCGCCTATGCGGTCGCGGGTGATGCCAATCTTCCGGCCAACACCGTGGCCCTTTCCGGCCTGGGTGGCGTGTTCGACATCGGCGCGGACTCCAGTCTCGCCCTCTCCAAGCACGTTTCCAGCCCCGGCTTCACGGCGGGACTGGACTCCGGCAACATCCCCCACGCCTCCGTGCTCACAAAATCCGGCCAGGGCGAGCTTGTCCTGTCGTCGGACAACAGCGCGGTTTTCTCGGGCAACGCCACGGTCCAGGGCGGCGTGCTGACGCTCGCGCACGAATCCGCCCTCGGCCTGAACAATGAGTCCAGCGCGCCCGCCGTCACCGTGGCCGCCGGTGGCGTGCTGCGCATCAGCGCCGCCCCGCAAAACTGGCGCGGCGCCCTGCTCGGCGCGGGCGAGGTGCACGTCGCCGACGCCGTGGCAACGGTGCTGGGATTTGAGGGGAACACACTTTCCGGCGCCTGGCGCGCCACCGCTGGCGCGAGCATCACCGCCACGGCCCCGGCCGCCTTCGGCTCGGCGTCCTTCATCCTCGGTGGCGACGCGGGCAGCGCCGCGGCATCCCCGCTTGACGGTTTTTCGGGTGCCGGCGCGCTCGTGCTGAATTTCGCGGCGGACGCCAATGCCGCCTCCGACTGGAACACCGCCACCACGGCGTCGCCCCAGGGTTCTGGCGCTCTTCCCACTTATGTGATCGGGGCTGGCCGCGCGCTTTCCCTGCGCGCGGCGGGCGGCTCCGTCGAGATTCCGGCCGGCGTCGCGGTGGAGTTTCAGGGCCTTGTCCACAGCGCGGCAACCGCCGGGGCGGACGCCGCCACGGAGGGCGCGCTCACAAAGCTTGGCGCCGGCGTGCTCGTGCTTGCCAATGCCGGAAACGCCGTCACGGCAAAGGGCGCGTTGAACATTTCCGCCGGCATGGTCGAGGCCGTTGACGCCGCCGCGATCCCCGGCGGGCCGCTGACACTCGGCTCGGCCTCCGCCTTGGGCACCCTGCGCGTGGACGCCTCGGGCGCGCTTGCCAGCACCGCCATCGTGATCTCCGGAAAGGGCGGCGTGCTCGATGTCTCCGGTGACACCACCACCCTCTCGACCGGCAGGGCGCTCGCGGCCTCGGCCTTGGATGCCGGCGCCGGCCTTGCCAAGGAGGGGCGGGGCGCGCTCGTCCTTTCCGCCGACCAGTCCGCGTTCTCCGGCGCCTTTGATGTCCGCGAGGGGCTGCTGAACTTTGCTTCCTCCACCCCGCTGGCGATCGGTGGCGGCCTCAGTGTGGATGGCGCCTCCGCGCCCCCCCCTGCCTCCGGCGCGCCGCTCCTGACGCCCACGGCCTCGGTCCATGTCAACAGCGAGCTTTCCATCGGGAAGCCCGCCACGGCCACGGCCGCCAGCTCCGATCTTTACCTGGGGCAGCACTCCGCCCTCGTGTTTGACAATCCCTCCGGCAACACGCTGGAGCTTGCGGCCGGCACGGGCACGGGCGCCGCCCGGGGCGCGTCCGCCGCGATCCACGGCGTTCTCGCGGGTGTCGGCGACGTGCGGGTTGGCGCGTACGGAAGGCTCGTCATCGGCGCGTCCGCCCTGGGCGCCGAAGCGCTTCAAAACGGCTCCTCCACCAACCCGGGCCTTTCGCGGCGCCCCGCCGTGACCCCGTCCGGGAACGTCACCATCGGCGCGGACGCCGAGCTTGCCATCGGGCGCGAGCTTGGCCTGCAGACCGCCGGAATCCTGTCCTTCGAGGGGTCGTCGGGCGTGACCCCCGGCGACGACCATCGCTCCGTGCTGAACCTCACCGCCTACCAGAACGAGGCGACATACGTCATCGCGCGCGCCCTGAGCGGAATCAGCATCGCCGGAAGCCTGCCGGGAAGCGGTAATCTCTCCCAGCTTCGCGTCACCGCCGGCGGGCGGAGCATCCCGGTCGACAACGTCGACGTGGGCGCCCCCCTTGGCTTCATCGTCGCGGACGTGCGGATCGTCAATTTTAACGACTCGGATTTCACCGGCTCCTCCGTGCCCGGGGCGAATTCCGCCACGCAGGAGATCCAGGTGAACGCCGCCCTGGCCTGGTACAACGCGAACACGGCCAACGCGCACGGCATCTTCAATGTCGCGGAAAACAACAGCTTCGTGCTCGGCCACAGGCCTGATTACGACGAGGCCGCCCGGCCCGGCGGCCTGCTGCAGGACCGTGCGGAAAGCGCCGTGTTCACCGGCGACATCGGCGGCGTCGGCTCCAGCTGGAACGGCAGATCCCTCACCAAGAGCGGGAAGGGCGAGCTCGTCCTCTACCGCGCGAACGACTACACGGGGAAGACCGAGGTGCTCGACGGCGTGCTGACGCTGCAGAGCGTGGACGCGGCGGGCGTGTACGCCGGCACGGACGCGGCGGTGGATGTCAAGACCTCCTCAAGCGTCCTGCGTTTCGACCTTCGCCAGCACGAGAACCCGGCGGACACGGGCACCTATGACCGGCCCGTGGACGGCACGTACGCGCGTGTCATCGGAGGGTATGGGGACGTGGAGAAACTGAATTCCGGCACGCTCGTGCTTTCAAGCCGGCAGGCCTACTCGGGGACGACGCGCGTGCTCGGCGGCACGCTGGCCATCACCGCCGGCCCGGATGCGCTGGCCAGTTCGGGGCGCGTGGAAATCGCCTCCGGCGCCAGCCTCGACTATTCCGGTGCCACCGGGTCCGGCCCCGTGGTGCTTAAAAATCTCGATGGCGCGCCGGGTTCCTCCCTCGTGCTCCCGGCCGGTGGCCTGCTGGATGTCGGCCAGACCGGCGGTGTGAACACCGGCTCGGGCACCTTTGGCGGCGCGCTGGACGTCTCCCATCTCACGTCCGGCGTCATCCCCGTCATCGCCAAGCGTGGCGGCGGCACTTTCTCCCTCGCCGGGGATTACTCGGCCCTCAGCGCGAGCCTCGTTGTGCACGAGGGCGTGCTCAGCGTGGAGGATGCCGCGCTCAACCTCTCCGGCGCCCGCCTGACCCTCAACGCCCCGGCGACGCGCTTTGAGGCGACCACCCCCGGTTCCACGCCGCTGCGGCTCCTCAGCCTTGATGGCGTCTTGGGCAGTGTGCTCCGGTTTGAGGCGCACTCGCTTTGGGTCGCCTCCGGCGGCACTTTTGGAGGCACCCTTTACGGGGCGGGGGAACTGCGTGTCCTTGGCGGCAGGCTGACCCTTGCCGGCGACAACTCCACCTTGTTCTCGGGCAGGGCGACCATCCGCGAGGGCACGCTCGCGCTCGACGGCGCGGGATCCCTTTCCAACGCCGCCGCCATTGAGATCGCGCCCCAGGGCGCCCTCACCGCCTCTTTCGACATCTCCGGCGCCACGCCCACCGGCGGCGCCCCGGTCGTCGTGCGGAGCCTGACATCCTCCTCCGCCTCGCTTCCGGACGAGATCTCCCCGCAGTCCCAATCAATCGTCGTGCTTGGCGCCAACACGCTGCGCGTGAGCGGCGCGGGCGTCCAGGGGGGCGTGCGCTTCCGTGGTGTCATCAAGGGGCAGGGCGGCCTTGAGAAGGCCGGCCCGCACGAGCTTCTGCTCTCCAACACACAAGGGTACGCGGGCCTGACCAAGGTCGAGGACGGCGTGCTCACGCTGGCTGGCGCGGGTTCCATCGGCGCCTCCGCCGGCCTCGCGCTCACGGGGCAGGATGCGCGCTTCGACGCCTCCCAGGTCACCGGGAGCGCCGCCCTGCGCTCGCTCTCCGGCGTGGCGGGAAGCAGCATCGCCGCCGGCACCGCCCGCCTGCTTGTCGGCGGGCTTGACGAGACCCTCGCGGGCGAGTCCGCGCCGGGTTCCTATGGCGACGGCTCGGGACTTTTTGCCGGCACCATCTCCGGTTTGAACGGCCTGGTGAAGGGCGGCTCCGGGGTGCTGGAACTCACCGCCGCGCAAGCCGCGCTTCGTGGCGGGGTGCTTGTGGAGGCCGGGACCCTGCGGCTTGCCGGGGAGTCCGGCCTGCCGAACGCCTCCGGGCTTTCCCTTGCGACGGGCGCGTTGCTGGACATCGCCACCCATTTGGACGCGCCCGGCGGCGCGCCCGAGGTCACGCTGAAAAACCTTTCCGGCGGCGCGGGCGCGGTGCGGCTTGGCTCGAACACGCTGCGCGTGGACGGCGGGGCCTCCTCCTCCTTCGACGGCGAGTTTTCCGGCGACGTGGACTCGCTCCTCCTCGTCGGGTCGCCCGCCTCCAATGTGCTGCGCCTCACGGGCGCGAGCACGGGCTTCCTTGGCGAGGTGCGCGTGGCCCCCGGGGCGGCGCTCGCCCTCTCCGGCTCGTTCGCCAGCGCGAAGGGGCTTTCCCTTGGCGAGCTTGCCACGGCCGGCCTTTCCGGGACCGGCTCCGGCGTGTGGCGCAATCTCGACATGGCCGCGGATTCCCGCGTGGACGCCGGGGCGAACCCGGTCTCGCTGGGAACGTCCGGCGGGCAGGATGGCGCGGGCACGATCGCCGGCGTCATCGCAGGCACGTCGACACTTGGCAAGCACGGCTCCGGGCTGCTCACCGTGCTTGTCCCGCAGGAGATCACCGGCCTGGTCACCCTTCACGAGGGTTCCTTGAAAATCGCGGGCACCGGTTCGCTTTCCTCCGCGGCCGGGCTGCACCTCGGCGCGCACACCATCCTGAACCTTGGGGATGTCTCCTCCGGGCGCGCCGTCCTGCGCAACCTGACCTCCGATGCCCAGGCCCCCGGCGCCGTCGCGCACCTTGGCGGCATCGAGCTGACCGTGGGCGTCAAGGATCTCCCGGGCACGGGCGGCGGCACGCTTGGCGCCGTGCTGGACGGGGCCTCCGGAAGCGTTGTCAAGACGGGGCCGGGCACGCTGACGCTCACCGCCGTGAACGACTACGCCGGGGCGACCCGCGTCGAGCAGGGGACGCTCGCCCTTGCCGGCCAGGGCGGCATTGCCTCCTCCTCCCGGCTCACGCTGGAGGCGGGCGCGGGGTTTGACGCCTCGGCGCTTGCGTCCGGGACGACGGTTTTGAAATCCATCACCGCCGGCGCCGGCTCGGACGTCTCGCTCGGGGGCGGCACGCTCACGCTGCAAATCGGCGCCAGCGGCACGGACACGGGCGACAGCCTTTTCGCGGGGATCCTGCGGGGCGCGGCCTCCACGCGCCTGCTCAAGGACGGCCCGGGCGAGCTTGTGGTCGTCTCCGGCAACTCCGCCACCTTCTCGGGCCGTGTGAGTGTCGTGGACGGCTCCCTGCTCCTGCGCGACCTTGGCGGCGTCGGCGGCGGCGCGATCACGGTGGACGGCTCGCTCGGCCTGCTCGCCGGCGGCACCTTTGCCAATGTCATTGATGGCTATGGCGATGTCCGCGCCGCGGGCGCGGCGCAGGCGCCCGTGCGTGTCACGCTGGGCACGGCGAACACGGGTTTTGGCGGCTCGTTCAGCGTCGGCGCCAACGCCACGCTTTTCGCCCCCGCGCCCGGCTCGCTCGGCATGCCGACGGTCGCGTTGAACCTTTCGTCGGGCGGCGCGCTGGAGCTTGGCGGCACCGCCTTCGACCTTGACACCCGCCCCGTCACCCTTGGCCCCGGCGGCGGCTCCATGCTGCTTGCCCCCGGCCTCTCCGCCACCCTTTCCGGCGTGCTCTCCGGCGCCGCGGACGCGCCGCTCTCCATCGTGGCCGCCGGCGCGGGCGTCGCCCCGTCGCTCACACTCCTTTCCGTCGCGCCGCTGCAGGGCGCCGTGAACGTGGAGGGCGCCCGGCTCCTCCTTTCCCAGGGCGGTTCGCTGGCCGCGTCGGCGGGCCTCGGGCTTTCCGGGGCGGTGCTCGACATTTCCGGCCTGGACGCCACGGCCACGGGGCTGGCCCGTCTGGATGGCGATGCCGGCTCGGTGGTGGAGCTTGGCGATGGCAGGACGCTCGCCATCGGGCAGGGCGTGTTTTCCGGCGTGTTTTCCGGGACGGACTCCACGCTTGTGAAGACACAGGCCGCCTCCAGCGGGAACCTGCTGGCGCTCACAAATCCGGATGCCCTGCGCGGCTTCTCCGGCACCCTGCGTGTGACCGCCGGCGGAGGCACGCTCGCGCTCGCGGTGACCAGGCTTCCCGTGGCGCTCGACATAGGCGCCGATGCGACACTGCGGCTTGAGCCTGCGGCGGGGTCGGTGCTGGACTTTTCCGGCGCCACCGGCGCGGCCGGCGCCGCCTTTGCCGCGAATGCCACCCTCGACATCCGCTCCGGTTCCTTCGCGCTGCCGGACGCCGCCCGCCTCCTTTCGGCCGGCGCCGTGCTTGCCATCGGCCCCGGTGCCACCGGGCTGGCGGGCAGTCCGGCGGACATGGCCGGGAAGCGCCTCTCCTTCCAGGGTGGCTCGCTGCTTTTCGGCTCCACCCTGCTTGCCCCGGAGACGCCCCTCCAGAATCTTGCGCAGCTTGACGCCACGGGCGGCGGGCGCGTCCTGCTCCCGCTTGGCTCGAGCCTCCCGGCCGCCAGCCTGCCCGACCCCGCGCTGAATGTCTTCGACCTCGCGGCCGCCCCGGAGATGCGGCAGGTGCTCCTCATCCAGGCGGACGGCGTGACGCTCCCCGGCCAGCTCGAGCTTCGTGACGAGAACGGGGCTGTGTTCAGCCAGCCGGTCCGCCGCGAATTGGTGGACGCGGGCGGTGAGACGCTTGGCGCGTTCTACTTCGCCCATGCCGTGTCGCTTGACGGCTCCAACGCCTCGCCCGCGTCGCGCGGTCTCTATCTCGGCTATGGACTTGACCGTGTCGAGGCCGGGTCCGGCAAGGTCGTCCGCCTCGACTCCACCGGGGCGCGCAATGCCGCGCCCGCCGTGCTTGCCCGCCTTTCGGGCCTTGGCGGTTTTGAGATCACCGGCGCCGCCGGCCAGTCGGTCCTGGTTGGCAACGGCTTGAACGACTACGCCGGCCCCACGCGGATCGCCGCGCCCGCCGGTGGCTCCTACACGGTGCGCCTTGTGGCGGACTCCGCCCTGGGCCGCACACGCTCCATCACCCTCGACGGCGCCGCGGTGCTCGACATGGGCGGTCGCGCCCAGGCCACGGGCACGCTCTCCGGCCCGGCGGAATCCGCCATCGTGCTCGGGAGCCTCACCCTTGAGGACGGGACCTATGCGGGCCGGATCTCCGGCGGGCTGGCGGCGGATGCCGTCTCCCTTCGGAAGACCGGTCCCGGCGTTCTGCACCTTGGAGGCGCCGCCGACTATTCCGGGGTGACCCATGTCTCCGGCGGCACCCTGCGCTTTGGCGGGACGCTTGGCGCGGGCGCGGCTGGCGCACCCAATGTCCACACCGGCGAATTCCGCCTGGACGCCGGCGCCACCCTCGGGTTTGCCACGGCGGCCGGCGAGCGGCTTGACGGCGTGATCTCCGGCGGCGGCTCGCTCCTTCAGGACGGCCCCGGCGTGCTCCATGTCGCCAGCCCCCTGAACACCTATTCCGGCGGGACGCGTGTCACGGGAGGCGTGCTGCTTGCCCGCTCCATCACCGCGCTTGGCACCGGCGTCACCACGATTGACTCCGCCGTCCCCGCGCTTTCCGACGGCTCGCCGGTGGCCGCCGCCGCCACGCTCGCCTTCGACCTTTCCGGAGCGCTTTGGGAGCGCCCTGTCGAGTTTGCCGGCAATGGCGGCGTGCTCCGCCTGGATTCCGACGCCGCCTTTGGCTCGCCCGGCATGGGTGGGTTCACGGGGGCTGGCGCGCTTGTGAAAACCGGCGCCGGCACGCTCACCCTTGGCGCGCGCAACACCCTCCGGGGCGCGGTCGATGTCTTTGACGGGCGCCTCGCCCTTGCCACGGCGGACAGCCTTGCGCTGGCCTCCGGCCTTTCGCTCCACGCCGGATCCTCCGCCACCGCCGCCCAGCCGCAGACTTTCCAGAGCCTGGTGCTTGACGCTGGCGCGACCTATGACTCCGCCGGCATGGCGCTCACGCTTCACGCGGGATCGGCCGCCGGCGTGGACCTCCTGAATGTCGCGACACTCACCAAGGCCGGCGAGGGTGTGCTTTCCATCGCATCCAGCTTTGCCGCGCCGCTCGTTGTCAACGGCGCCCTGGACGTGCAATCGGGCACTTTGCGCCTCGCCTTTGATCCCGACGGCGCCGTTGTGAAGGCTGGCTCGGTTTCCTTCTCGGCGGATGCCACCATTGATGTCGGCGGCTATGACCTTGGCGCGATCCTGGGGGCGGATGCCTCCATCCTCATCGCCACGAACTCCGCCATACCGGCCGCCTCCCTTCCGAAAAAATACCTTTTTGACGGGCATGAGCCGGCGGCCACCGACTACGCCACGCTGCAGTTCACCAACGCGCCGGCGGGCTTCGGCTCCGGCCTCTACATCAGCGCCTCCTTGCGCTGGAATGACATCCATATCGACGACGCGGGAAAATTCGACCTGGCCGATGGTGTTTTTGACATCACGGGCGAGCACCTTTTCACCTATTCGCTCGCCGACAGGCAGGATTTTGCGGGCAAGTCCGCCGTGGGTTGGGATGGACGCACCCTCACGAAACGGGGCGTCGGGACCCTGATACTGGCCGTGCCGCAGTATTACACGGGGGACACCCGCGTGGAGGCCGGCGTTCTCCGCGTTGGTGACGCCGCCCATCCCTCCGCCGCCCTTGGCGCGCGGGATCTGGAGATTGGCGGTGACTATGTCGGGACGATCCGCGTCGCCTCCGGCGCCTCGGTTGTCTTCAACCAGAGCGTGCCCCAGGTCCTTCGCGGCGGTCTCGCCGAGTTGTCCGTCACGGAGGGCGCCGCGCCGCTCGTTGAGAAAAGCGGTCCCGGCACCCTCACCTTCCTGGGCACCGTCGCCTTCTCCCGCGGCACCATCCGCAACACCGAGCCGCTTTCCGTCCTGCGCTTTGAGGGCGCGGCGGACATCGGCACCCTTGAGCTTCGCGGCGATGCCGTTTTCGCCTCCGAGACGGCGTCCGCCGGCAGGGTCTCCCTCAACGGCAGTGCGCGGCTGGAGGTCGCCCCCGGCTCCTCGCTCGCCGTCACCGGCGAATTCACCCTTGCGGGCACTCCCTCGATCGCCCTCGCCCCCGGCGCGACCCTGCGTGTCTCCGCCCCCTTTGAGACCAGCAGCCAGGTCGGCCTTGAGGTCGGGCCGCGCGCGCTGTTCGTCCTTGGGGCGGCGGCCAGGATCGGCAGCGACATCTCGGGCGGCGGCCTCATCGAGGCTTGCGGCGCGACATTCGAGGCCCAGAACGTCACCGCCAGCCTGACCGTGTCCGCCTCCACGGCGGCAACCCTTTCGGGCACCCTCACCGGCGCCTTGTCCAACAGCGGTTCGGCGGACATCGGGGCCGTCACCGGTGACATTGAGAACTCGGGGCGCCTTCGCCTGCGCCAGTGGAGCAACGGCTCGATTCGCAACAACGCCGGGGCCGTCCTGGAAAGCGCGGCCTCGCATGGCGGGGATGTGCACAACAGCGAGGGCGCGCTTCTTTCCCTTGACGCCGGGCGCAGCCGCACCGACATCGCCGGCGCCCTTTACAACTCCGGGACCGTGCGTTTTGGCAACCTTGGGCACACCCTTGGCGTCCGCGTCCTCCACAACGAGGTCGCGGGTGTCGCGGGCTTCTTTGATCTTGAGACCGATTATGGCGCGGCTGCCAATTCGGACCGTGTGGTTCTTGATCCCTCCACGCCCGTCGCCGACCACGATGGCTCCCATGTCCTTTATGTCCGCGCGGGCTACAACAAATCCGCCGCCACCAGCGGCACCCGCATCCCGCTCGTCGCCACGGATGGCGCGCCGCTCTCCGAGGTGAGCTACCCCAACGCGACCTTTGTGCTCGACCCGCGCTCGGACACGGACGCCGGCCTTTATCACTACGTGTTGCAGGATGCGCACACGCCCGTCCTGCGCGCGGACGGCTACTCGGGAACCGTCACTGCGGCGGCCAACTTTGCCGCCGCGGTCTCGCCGGCGTGGTTCGCGCAGACGGACAACCTCCTTCTGCAGCTTGTGGAGCTTCGCTCCGACCTTGCCACCTCCGCCCGCGATGCCGGTGAAAAGGCGTCCACGGCCCCCGGCGGTGGCGCCGGGGACGCGAAGTCCGCGGCGTTCTCCGCTCTTCCGGCCACATCCTCGGCCTTCTGGCTTCGCGCCTACGCCCGCCAGCTTGATACCGACCTGGGCGTGGCCAATCTCCCGGATTATCGCGCGAACCAGTATGGCGCCGATGTCGGCTATGACGCCGCGTTCCTAGTGGACAACGCCCGCCTTCACATTGGCGGTTTTGCCGGTTACCAGACCACCCGCATACACCTGCGCGACAATCGCGGAGGGAAGGGCGACGCCGACTCCGCCGCCTTCGGCCTCTACGCCGCCTATGTCCGCCCGGATGGGTGGTTCGCCACCGCCATCGCCCAGGGGCAGACTTTTGACGTGGATTACACCGCCACGACCGCCGCCACCCCGCAGGGGCGCGAGAACGCCCATCGCGGCCAATATGAGGACCTTGCCGCCGGCCTGGCTTTTGAGCTTGGGAAACGCATTTCCCTGCCGCTGCCGCACAGCCTCCATCTTGAGCCGACGTTCAATCTCGCCTGGACGCATGTCATCGCCGACTCCTACTCCACGACGATCAGGGCCATCGACGATGCCCCGTTGCAGATCTCCCCGGACGACGCCGACGTTTTCCGCGCCGGGGCGGCCTTGCGCCTTGGTGCCGCGTTTGCCCTGGGCGGGGTGAGCACCCTGCATCCCTATGTCCGCGCATCCCTCGCCTACGAGACATCCTCCGGCGGCGGCATCACCGCCACCGCCCGTGGCAGGGATGAAAGCGCCCGCCTCGACCCCAACGTCGACGGTCTTCGCGGCTCCATCGGCCTTGGCGCCGCGCTGCGCCTGACCTCCTCGCAGTCACTCCAGCTGGACTACGAGGCCACCTACGGTGCCAAGTACACCATTCCCTACTCCATCACCGTCTCCTACAGGCACCGGTTTTGATCCTGCCCCGGTGCCACCCGCATTCGCCGTGCGGGTTGGGGCCGGGGGAGGGGAGGGGCGAGGGAAATGATGGGAGAAAGCCGGCACTCTGGGCATCGAATGCGCGCGGAGCCTTGGGGTGCAGCATTCCCGGGGCGGCTTTCGGCGGGAATCGCCTCCGCCTTCAACGATGCCCTGTCGCGGACCTTTCATGTGCCCGCTCTTTTCCCAAAGATCCCGCGTTTTCGGGGATCCTTTCCCGAAGCGTGTTTTGTGGCGGCGCGGTTTGGTCTTCGGCCGGACGCCGTCACTCGTTTCCCGGCGTCAGTGCCACGGCGGTCAGCGCCGCCGCCGCCACCATGCCGCACACCCCCGCCCAGCCCGCCCATTGCCAGGCCCAGCCGCCGAGCCAGCCGAGCAGCGATGCCCCGATGTAATACGTTGTCAGGTATTGGGCGGAGGCGATGGCGCGGCCGTCCCGGGCGTGGCGGTTCACCCAGGCTGTGGCTGTCGAGTGCCCCGCGAAAAAGCCGACCGTCCCCAGCGCGCATCCGGCCAGCAGAAAAAACAGCGAGTCCAGCTGGCTTAGCGCGCACCCGGCGACGGTCAGGAGAAATGATCCCCGCAATGTCGCCGCGAGACCATGCCTGGCGATGATCCGCCCGCAGAGCGGCGAGACGACCATGCCGAGGAGATTCATCAGGAAGACCAGGGAAACCTGTTCGTGCGAATAGTTGTAGGGCGCGTGGGCGAGGCGGAAGCACAGGTAGTTGAATGTCGCCACGAAGCACCCCAGCAGCAGCGCCCCCTCGATGAACAGCGCGCGTAGCACCGGGTCGCGCCACTGCGCGGCGAAACGTTTTGCCAGCACACGAAGCGAGGCGGCGCTGTCACTTGGGGGTGGCACCGCGCCGCGATTGTCCGTCCGCGGGAGGGCGAGGTGGAAGAGGGCGCCGGCGAGCAGGCACAGCGCGCCGATGCCTGCCACCGTGTGGCGCCAGTCCTGCGAGGCGCTGGTGATGAATCCCCCCAGGAGCCGCCCGGCCATGCCGCCAAAGGCCGTCCCGGAGACATACAGCCCGACCATTCCAGCCAGCCGCGCGGGCGGCGCGTTGTCCGAGATGTATGCCAGTGCCACGGCGGGAAGCCCGCCGAGGGCCGCGCCCAGCAATGCCCGCAGCGCAAGGAAGGCGCCCCAGCCCGGGGCCAGCGCGCAGAGGATGCTTGCCAGGCCGCCCAGCATGATGGACGCGCTCATCATGCGCCGGCGGTCCACAAGCTCGCTCAAACGCCCCGCGGCAAGCATCGCGGCGGAAAGCGAGAGCGTGGTCAGCGAGAGGGCGAGGCTTGCCGTCGCCGCGCTCACGCCGAAACAGGTGGTGAATTCCGGGAGCAGCGGCTGGATGTCGTAAATCAGGGCAAATGTCCCGAACCCCGCGACGAAGAACGCGGCCGCCATGCGCCACTCCGTTCCCAATCCGCGCTGAATTGCAAATCTCATGCCCCGCGAGGAAAGCCGTCGCCCTCCCGCCGCACAATCCCCATGGGCAGGCGGCCGCCGCCGGCCTCTCCCTTTCGCGTTTCTCCACCGCTCCCTCCCTGGCTTTTCCTCGGCGTGCCATGGGCGTGTCCCTCTTTTTGTCTTTCGTTTTGCCGGTGCCATTCATTTCCTGCCTGTCAGGGTCTGCGCCCTTCCCGAAGGGCTTCCGCCCCGCGCCCCGCGCTCACCGCGCGCCCGTCCGCAACATCCTGTCCAGTCGTAACATCAAAACCCATGCACCATCCCAACCTCCTCAAGGCCGCCGCGCTTTTTTGCGCCTCCATTTCCGCCGTGGCGTTTGCGCCGGCCGCCCCCGCTTCCGACGCCTGCCGCGCCGGTTCCACCCCTCCCGCCCTTGGCGGCACGGCATGCGACGCCAACCTTCGCCTCCGGTACGAGGTTCCCGCCGTCAAGTGGGAGGAGGCCCTGCCTGTCGGCAACGGCCGCCTTGGCGCGATGGTGTTCGGCGGTGTCGGGACCGAGCGTCTCCAGCTGAACGAGGACACCGTCTGGGCCGGCTCTCCGCATGACAACATCAACCCCAAGGCCCTTGGCGCGCTGCCCAAGGTACGGGCGCTGCTTTTTGAGAAAAAATGGCGCGAGGCCGAGTCGCTCATCAACCGCGACATCATGAATCCGAACAACCGGAATGAGAAGGACCCCAGGAAGCAGAAGAGCCATGGCATGTCCTACCAGCCGGTTGGTGACCTTGAGCTGCTCTTTCCCGGCCAGGAATTCTCCAAGGTCACGGATTACCACCGCCAGCTCGACATTGCCAACGCCCTCGCCACCACCACCTACGCCCACGGCGGCGTCCGGTTCACACGCGAGGTTTTTGCCAATCTCGCCGGCGATGCCATCGTTGTCCGCCTTGCCGCCGACAAGCCTGGCGCGCTTTCCTTCACGGCGAGGCTCAAGGGGCCGCACGCAAAGCAGGCGTTTTCCGTTGAGGGCGGCCAGATTGTGCAGCGTGCCACCACCAAGGATCAGGAGGGCGTTGAGGGGAAGGTGAGGTTCACCACGCGCGTCAGCATCCTCCACGCGGGCGGCCGATTGGCGGAGGCGGGCAATGGCGCCCTTTCGCTCACCGACGGCGACGAGGCGGTCATCCTCATCGCCATCGCCTCAAACTTTGTCGATTACACGGACATCGGCGCCGATCCGGATGCCCGCTCCCTTGCGCAGCTCAGGGACGCTCTTGGCCGCTTGTCCCCCAAGGATGGCGGCCCGCTGGGCGCGGCCTACTCCAAGCTTCGCTCCGCCCACACGGAAAAATATCGCGCGCAGTTTGACCGCGTCCGCCTTGACCTTGGCACCACGCCGGCCGTCGCCAAGCCCACCGACACCCGCGTTCTCGAATTCGCCAAGGGCGATGACCCGCAGCTCGTCTCCCTTTACTTCCAATACGGGCGCTACCTCCTCATCTCCTCCTCCCAGCCCGGCACCCAGCCCGCGAATTTGCAGGGCATTTGGAACCACCGGATAGACCCCCCGTGGGACAGCAAGTACACCACCAACATCAACGCCGAGATGAATTATTGGCCGGCCGAGGTCGCGAACCTTGCCGAGCTTCACGAGCCTTTCATCGGCCTTGTCCGCGATCTTTCCGTCTCCGGCGCCAGGACGGCCCGTGAAATGTATGGCGCGGGCGGCTGGGTGCTCCACCACAACACCGATGTCTGGCGCATCACGGGGCCGATCGACAGCGCGGGTTCCGGGATGTGGCTCACCGGCGGCGCCTGGGTCAGCCAGCATCTTTGGGACCGCTATCTCTTTTCCGGCGACAAGGAATACCTTCGTTCTGTTTACCCCGTGCTCAAGGGAGCCGCCCGGTTTTTCCTCGATTTCCTCATCGAGGAGCCCGACACCCGTTACCTCGTCGTCTCCCCGGCCAATTCCCCCGAGAATCGTTTCCCCAATGGCGGCATTTCCTATGGGACCACGATGGACAACCAGCTTCTCTTTGAGCTTTTTGCCAACACCGCCGCCGCCGCCCGCGCGCTTGGCATTGATGCCGATTATGCCGAGAAACTTGATGCCACCCGCGCCCGCCTCTCCCCCATGCGCATCGGCCGCCACGGACAGCTTCAGGAATGGTTTTTTGACTGGGACAGGACCAATGACCGCCATCGTCACATCTCGCACCTCTACGGCCTCTACCCCTCGTGGCAGATCTCGGCGGGTCGCACCCCGCAACTTTTCAGTGCCGCCCGCAATTCCCTCAACTATCGGGGCGATCCCGCCACAGGCTGGTCGATGGGGTGGAAGGTTTGCGCTTGGGCACGCTTCCTTGACGGGGATCGCGCCCTGAAGCTCATCCGCGACCAGCTCACCCTGGTCGGCGGCGCGAAGGTCGATTACCGCAGCGGCGGCGGCACCTACCCGAACCTTTTTGACGCCCATCCGCCCTTCCAGATTGACGGCAACTTTGGCTGCGCCGCCGGCATCGCGGAGATGCTCCTTCAAAGCCATGACGGGGCGGTGCACATCCTGCCCGCGCTGCCAAAAGTCTGGAAAAACGGGAGCGTCCACGGTCTGCGTGCGCGCGGCGGTTTCCTTGTCGAGGGCATCGTTTGGGAGGATGGCCGGCTCAAATCGCTCAAGGTCAAATCCACCATCGGCGGCAACCTGCGTCTTCGCGTCCCCAACGAGATTAAAATGGCGTGCGGCGGCGCCCTCAGGCCCGCCGAAGGCGTGAACGAAAACGCCCTGTTCGCGCATCCGGGGATTCCAGCCCCCATTTTCTCGAATCCCGAAAGCGCCGGGAAGCTCGCCCCGCCCAATGTCCCCAAGACGCTGGAGTACGACGTTTCCACCACGCCCGGCCAGGTTTGCGAGTTTGTTTGGAAACAATAGCCCATTTCCCGAAACGTTCCTCCGCCTCTCCCGAAACCTCTTTCCGCCCGGCTGCCGGCATGGGCCGGCGTTGCCCTTCGGGGGGGCGGGGTTTCGCCAGTGGATGCGCGGCTTTTTTGCGCGCCGGCACGGGTGCGAGGGTGCCGCGCGCGCCGTGCCGTTTCTTGCGCGAAGGTCTCGCGCGATTTCCCCGGCCTGAATTTTTCCATTCGCGTTTCCGGCCGGCTGGGATCCTGCCGGAATACGCGGATCCCGCCCACGTGACCTTGGCAGGCGGATGCGCCTATTTCGCGGCGCTTTTTTGAGGGGAGATTGCCAGCGACAGGGTGATGGTGAGTGCGAGCGTGCCGGCGAGAATGCCGAGGGAAACGGTGGGGGAAAGGTGGATGCCCCAGATTTCGGCAACGCACATTTTTGCCCCAATGAAGGCAAGGATGAGGGCAAGACCGTATTTGAGCAGCCAGAAGCGTTGTAAAAATCCGGACAAGACGAAGAAGAGCGAACGCAGGCCCAGGATGGCGAAAATGTTTGAGGTGAAGGCCGCAAACAATTTGGCGTCGTAGGGCATGCCTTGGGGGATGACCCCCATGACGGCGGGGATGGAATCCACGGCAAAAATCACATCGGATCCCTCGATGACGAGAAGGGCGGGGAAAAGCGGCGTTGCGGCGAGTTTTCCGTGGTGGTCGCGGATGAAAAAGCGGTTCCCGTGGAGTCCAGGGGTGACGGGAAAGAGCCTGCGGGCGAGGCGGACGAAGAGGTTTTTCTCCAAGTGGAGTTCCTCCTTTTCTCTTTTGGGGATGAGCAGTTTCACGGCGCTGGCGATGAGAAAGCCCCCGAAAACGAGCATGAGCCACGAGAAGTGCTCCAGCAGGGAGACCCCGCCGAGGATGAAGCCCGCGCGCATGACAAGCGCCCCGGATATGCCCCAGAAGAGCACGCGATGCTGCTGCGCTTCGGGGATGGCGAAGGCGGAGAACACGATCAGGAAGACGAACAGGTTGTCCACGCTCAGGGCCATCTCCATGAGATAGCCTGCGGCAAACGTCCCGGCCATCTCCGTGCCGCACCATTTTAGCAGCACACCGCAAAAGGCGGCGGCGAGGGCGACTTGGAAAAGGCTCCAGCGGAGCGCTTCGCCAAATCCAAGCTTGTGCGCGGTGTCACCTCCGGCCCTGGCGGCGTTTCCGCATTTGAAGACAAGGCGCGGGATCGAACGGAGGATGCCGAGATCAAGCGCGAGCACGAAGGCGACCAATGCGAGAAACCCTGCCCAAGCCTGCCACGAAAAGACCGGGGCCACATCCGCCGCCATGATGCCGGCCACGGGGTTTGCGTGCGCGCCGGCGGGGAGGCTGATGCCGTGGCGGGAAAGGGTGAAAAGGGTGTCGATGCTCATTCAGAATGGCGCCGGAGTCCGGCGGGTGCCGCGTGAACAGGACATCCTGCCGGGCGTTCTTTGGGTCACAGCAGGATGTTGTCAATGAGGCGCGTTTTGCCGAGGTGGACGGCCGCCGCGAGGACCAGGCGCTCCTCCTTGGGCGAAACCGGCCCCTGGACAGGGCGCATGGTTTCGGCGTCCACGAGCGCGATATACTGCGTCTTGAACTGCGGATGGCGGGCAAGGTGCGTGGCCACGGCATCCGTGATGATGCGTGGATGCAGCTGCAAGCCACTGGCGTGCGCGGCGGCCCTGCCAGCCTGCAATGCGGCGTAAAGTTCGCTGGCGACGGCGCGCTCCCCGGCGGACAGGTAGCGGTTGCGCGAGCTGCGCGCCAGCCCATCGGCCTCGCGGGAGACGGGGGCCACGCGGATTTTCACGGGGATGAACAGGTCGGCGGCCATCTTTCGCAGCACCGCGGCCTGCTGGGCGTCCTTCTGCCCGAAGATCGCGACATGCGGGCGCACGATGTTGAAAAGCATGAGCACGATGGTCGCGACCCCGCGGAAATGGCCCGGCCTGAACGCGCCGCAAAGCCCGTTGCTGCGCGATTCCTCGCTGACATAGGTGGAGAACCCCTCGGGAAAGATCTCCGTGACGGCCGGCAGGAAAACCGCGCTCACCCCGGCCTTGCGGCAGGCTTTCAGGTCCTCCTCCTCCGTGCGCGGGTATTTGGAGAAATCCTCGTTCTGGCCGAATTGCACGGGGTTCACGAAGATGGACACCACGACGGCATCGGCTTCTTTCCGGGCGGTTTCTATCAGTGAGAGATGCCCCTCGTGGAGACATCCCATTGTGGGGACAAAAGCGGTTTTCCGGCCCTTTTTGGCGATGGAGTCGGAAAATTTTCGCATCTGCTGGACGGTACGGAACACACGCATGCTTGCCGCGCATCTTTCTCAAAGTGCCGTTGCGGTAAAGACAAAGCGGAGATGATTCCGCCGGGCGTCCCGGGGATTACATTTTTTTGGCCCGCCGTGCCGCGGGGCGTCCATGTCCGCCTGCCACTCTGCCTGCCATCAGGATGGCGAAGGCTTTTTCCTGAATGCCGCTTCCGCCGTCACAGCGCAACCGCGTGCCTGGATGCCGCCACCAGGGGGAGGCTGGCCGTCCGCCGGGCGTCAGAGCGGGCGGCGGTGCGTGCAGCCGATGAGGATCACGACGATGGCGATGGCGGCCTGGGCGATGAGCACGAAGTTTGCCATGCCCGGGGTGGCGATGAACCGGCCGAAAAGATTGTTTTCGGTGAACGCCGAGTAAATGCGCTCGCCCTGCATCGAACTCATGAACCCCGCCCAGCCCCAGTAGGCGTTGATGAACGGGCGGCAGAGCCAGGTCAGTGCGTCGGGCAGTGCGAGCACCACGCCGGAGAGCGGGATTTGGAAGCCGACCAGGTAAATGGAGAGCAGCGAGGCTTTCTCGGATGACTGCATGGTGGCGGAAAAGCCAAGGCAGACGATGCTCATGGAGACGCACACGCCCATCATCGTGAGCAGCTGTGAATCCCATGGGCCGGGGAAGAGGCAGATTGTCTTCACAAACCCGGCCATCCACGCGCCTTGGAAACAGGCGATCACCGAGACAAACACGATCTTTGAAAGCACGTAGGCGAGCGGGCGCAGGCCGGTCAGACGCTCTTTCTCATACAGGCTGCGTTCGGCGGCGATCTCGCGCCCGCCGTTGTTGGCGCCCATGAGCGTGAGCAGGATGACCTGGAACATGACCAACCCGCTGGCAAGCGCCCCGGCCTGCCCGCGCGAGATCTGGATGCGCATGGCCTCCTGGAATGCGTCCAGCGAGGCCACGACGCGGTCCATCGGGACGGTGCGCACATCCGGCAGCCCGTTGAAGGCGAAGATCACGACGATGACGGGGAAGCCGAAGGTGATCGCGAGTGTGAGCAGAAAATAGCCCGTGTCGCGCGAGAAGAGCAGGAAACGGCGTTTCAGGAGCGTGAGAAACTGGCTGGCGAGACCGGGGAGGGCGATTGGCGCCGGGGCGGCGGCGGGCGCGCTTTTCCCGGCGGGGGCGGTTGCCGCGTCAGCCTCCCCGTGTGGCCGGGAGGGCGGGGAAGTCCCTTCTGGGAGCGCTTGGGGGGCGTCTGCGTGGGAGGGGGCCTGGGCGGCGGCGTTTTCGCGCCAGAAATAATAGCCGGGGTTGGCGGCGAGGAAGGTGCCCCAGCGCTCGCGCCAGAAATCGGCGGTCTGGGTGTGCAAAAAATCATAAAGGCGAAGAATTTCCTCGATTCCAAAATATTGGTGGAGGAGCGCGAGTTCGCCTTGAAAAATGACGGATCCCTGGAAAACCACGGTTATCCAGTCAAACTTGTCCATCGTGGCAAGGTTGTGGATGATGCACAGAAAGGTTTTGCCGCGTGTGGCGGAAAGATCCCGAAGCAGGTCGAGAATCTGCGCCTCGGAATTGGGATCAAGCCCCGAGGTCACCTCGTCGCAAACCATGCAAGCCGGGTCGAGCGTCAATTCCACGCCAAGGCCCAATCGGCGCAATTGTCCGCCGGAGAGGGCGCCGACGCGTTTTTCGGTGTGCGGGCCAAGGCCGGTCGCGGCGAGCACGGAGGCCATCCGCCTTTCCTTTTCGGCCCGATCCGCGACGGTCAGGTTGAGCGCGGCACGGAATGTCTCCCCGACGGTGAGCTGGGGGAAGGCGTTGGTGAACTGCTGGGCGAAACCCACGCGCCCCGCGAGGTCGTCGGGTGTGCGCAGCGGGCGCCCCTCCAGGAAGGAGTCCCCGGTGGAGGGGATCAGGCGCAGCATGGCCTTGACCAAGGTGGTCTTGCCGCATCCCGAGGGGCCGATGACGGCGTTCAGGCAGTTCGGGCGGAACTCGGCGTCCACGTCGGAAAGGATTGTCGTCTCCCCGCCCGGGGTGCGCACGGTGAGGTGTTCGCAACGCAGCATTACGCCGGGTGCTTGTGCCTTGTGCCTCCGGGGTGTCAAAGTGTTTTTTCGTGGCATGGGGGCGGGGCGGGGCGTCCTCCCTTTTTTGGCATTGCTGTTGCCCGTGCGGGCGGGGTGGAAAAAATGGCGGGCCTCATGGACTTGGACGAACGTGAAAACCGCACCCCTTCCGGCGGGAATGGCACGGCCTTGGCAGGGCCGGCCGCGCCGGGCGTGTTTGTGCGGGAGGCGCGAAAGGGGGATGGGGAGACCTTGTGGACCCTGGTGCGCGGACTGGCGGAGTATTCACATTTGGAGCACGAGCACGTCTCGGGGGCGGAGGACATGGAGCGGCATTTCTTCGCGGAAAACCCCGGCGTCTTTGCCTTGCTGGCGGAAACCGCGGACGGGAAAACGCTTGGTTTTGCTGTCTGGTACCTGACGTATTCGACTTTTGCCGGGACGCCCGGCGCGTTTTTGGAGGACCTTTTTGTGCTCCCAAGGGAACGCCGTCACGGTGTGGGCAAAGCGCTGTTCCAAGCTTTTGAGGCGGCGGCCCGCCGTCGTGGCTGCCGCCGTCTCGAGTGGCGCGCCCTGGGCTGGAACGCGCCCGCCCTGGAATTCTACAAGCGCGCTGGTGCCAGGGTGTTGGAAAACTGGCTGACTTTCCGCAAGGAGCTGTGAGCAACCGCGCGGGCGGCGGCCGGGGTCATGGCTGCTCCTCCGGCTTGGTTGAGGGCGGGGTGAGCGAGGCAATGATGGAGGCGTAGGCGAGGTTTTGATTGAGGGCTGTGGCGCGTGCGAGGATGGGCTGCACCTCGGGCGCGGTGGAGCTGGCCGCGGGTTCGCTTTTTTTCAGGAGGCGGGCATAGAGCGCGCTGGCACCGTTTTTGAGAACGGGCGTGAGGCCGCCTTCGGGAAGGACGGAGAGATAACGGACGATGCCGGGAAGGGCCGACGGATGGCTTGGGTCAAATGAAGTCTCGATGGCGTAAAACTCGGCGGGGACTTCGCTGGTTTTGAACGGGGCCGGCTTGTTGAGTTTGAAGCCAAGGGGGGTGGCGACCTCGGCGAGACTTTTCCCGGCGGCGAGCGCGGACTTCAGCTTTTCGCCAAGCTCGATGGCGTGCTTGTTGAAGAGCGTGGAGCGCTCGTGGGCGACGTAGGCGGCGAGGGCGCGTTCACGGACCTCGGCGAGGTCGGGAATGCGGGCGGGAAGGGTTTTTTTATGGAAAAACACGATGGCTTTCGCGCCCGAGGGGTAAACATTGGAGCGCCAGGTCTCGTTGTTCAGCTCAAAGATGTTGGCGAGAATTCTGGCGGGCACGGGAAGGTCGCCGGGAATGTTGTCCTTGTGGAAGGCGGGCAGGAGGGTCTCGGCGGCGTGGTTTGCCTCAAGGAATTTTTTTGTCTGCTTCTCGTTGTAGCCGTCAAGGAGGGGAAGTTGCTCAAGAAGGACGGAGAGGCGGCCGGCGAGATTCTCGGCGGCGCGGGTTTCGCGCCAAAGCTTGAGGATGTCGGCACGGCGGTTTTTCAAGTGTTCATCGAGTTTGGAGCGCACCTCGGGTTTGCGAAAATCAAGACCGGGCAGGACGAGTGTCTCATGATTGTTGAGGATGAAGGCCTGCAACTCCTCCTCGGTGGCAGTCGTCGGCACGTCCTTGAAATCCGCCTCGGAGGGGGCGAAGGCGGCATAGCTGGCTGTGACAACCGGGGGAATGCGGTAATCCTCCTTCACGGTCTCATAGTATTGGGCCAGGGTGGCGTCATCGGGCTTGATCTCGGGATTGAAGGTTTCGGATGAAAGCGTCGCGGTCTCGATTTCCCAGAGCGTGTTCTGGAGGCGCCATGCGAGCACGGCCTCATGGGGCACCGCGTACCCTGGGCCGGCCAGGGCGGTTTGCAGGCGCCGGATCCGCAGGGTGTTCGAAAGGTAGCGCTCCACGCGGGCGGTGGCGTCGGCGTTGGAGGGGGATCCGTTGCGCCGGGCGACCTCCACGAGGGTCTCGACAAGACGGCCGAGCGCGTCGGCGGTCTTTAATTCCTTGAGCAGCTCGCTCCGCAGTTGCTCGCCGACGGGGGCGGGGATCTGCGCCTGGTTGGCGAGGGCGATTTGGCGGATGTACTGCAGGACGTCGCCATCGCGGCGGCCGCTGAAGACGGCAAGATCGCGATAGGGTTCCATGGCGCGCGGGTCGTTGAGGTTCACGCCGAAATACTGCTTTCCGGCGCCGCCACCCTGGGCTCCGCTCCACACGCCAAAAAAGACGAAGGAGACAACGGTAATCCCCAGCAGGGCGCCGAGGAGCAATTTGTGGTATTTTCCGAGAGCTTGGATTGCGATTATCATGCGATTGGCGTGCGGTCGAAGCGTGATTTGAGGTGTGGGCAGACAACAAGGGGCCATTTTTTGCGAAAACGACCCAAGTCCATGCTGCTTTTTTCTATGGCGGGCAACATGGGGTGGATGGCGGTTTTGTCAAATGGAGAGGCAAACTGGCACCGGGAAATCCCGTGCACTTGTCTGGCGCGACAAGATCCCGTCGAAACGAAAAAAAGGGGCGCGCGGCCCGTGGGTTGAAAGCTGCCGACGGCCCGCAACGTCGCTGAAAAAAATACGCCGCGATCGGGGATTTTCGCTCCCTGCCTTCCTGTCTCCACTTTTTGCTGGCGGCTTGTCGTGTGGGTTATGACAGCGGCTCGGTTCCTTCGCGGAGGATGGCGAGGTAGTTTTCGTAACGATAGAGGCGGTTTTGTTTTCCGCCGGTGACTTCGCGGACGATGTTCAGCGTGACGAGGTTTTCGAGCGCCTTGGCGGCAGTGGGGAAGGAGACGTCGAGTTTCGCGGCAAGCTCGCCGGCAGTTGTGGCGGGGCGTTCCTGCAGCAACTTGTGGACACGTTGCGTTGTGATGACGGCACGACCGGAAAGCTCGATTTTTCCGGCGTCGGTTTTGAAAAGTTGGAGGAGACGTTTGGCGGTGGCGGCGGCTTGGTCGGCGGTGGCGGCAACGCCTTTCAGGAAAAACGCGAGCCAGGCTTCCCAATCGCCGTCGGTGCGGATGCGTTGGAGGAGCTGGTAGTATTCGTCGCGGTTTTGCTTGAGGTGAAGGCTGAGGTAGAGGAGCGGCTGGCTGAGGATTTTTTCGTGGCAAAGCAGCAGGGTGATGAGCAGGCGGCCCATGCGCCCGTTGCCGTCGAGAAAGGGGTGGATGCTTTCAAATTGGGCGTGGGCGAGCGCGTCCTTGACGAGGACGGGGGTTGGGGAGGGGTCGTTGTGGAGGAATTTTTCAAGCGCGCCGAGGCACTCCATCATTTGTCCGGGTGGCGGCGGAACGTAGGCGGCGGTGCCGGGGCGCGTGCCGCCGATCCAGTTTTGGGAGGTGCGGAATTCACCGGGTTGCTTCTGAAAAGCAGATGGGAAGCCAAGCATTAAAGTTTTTGGCGATTTTCTTTAATCAGGGCTTGGCGGATTAAAGATGGCTTTAATGGCGCAGGGTCGGATTAAAGAAAACAGGGAAAAATTTTAATGCTGGGCGCGATCCCAAAAAATACGTGTCCTGCTCCCTTGGACCCTCTTTTTATGGAGCATGTTGTTGGTGGATAAGAAGAAAAAGGTAAAAGCAAAGATTTTGACGGCCACACGGTGACTGGCTGTGTTTTTTAGGCGGCGTCTGGCAATCGCGCGCCAGCTCTTGAGTTTCAAAAAGGCATTTTCAACCAAATGCCGAAATTTACGGAAATGGCGGTCATGCGGGCGCCGGCGGAAACGGCTTTTTTAGCGTAACGGAGGTTTCATGCCGACGCTTTCCAACCCATGCCGCAGTTTTGCGCTTCTGCCATGACCGCGTTGATGACGCAGCCCCTGTCCGCGATCAGGAAATGACAATTTTTTTCCATGAAAAACCGGCTATCAAGGCACGTGTCCTGTCGGTTTGTTCTCCACTCTTTTTGCCTCCATGCGGATCACATTTTCGCGACAGTCGGACATGACGGTGAAACTGTCAGGATTTTTGCCTGAAAAACCTTATTCCGTCATGCATCCGACCGCGTTTTCATCCGTTAAAGCAATCCCAGCTCCTCGGCTTTTTTGCGGTGCGCCTCAAGCATGGCCTCCTGGATGACGCGGGCGACGGCTTCAAGTTGCCCGTCTTCATCGAGGTCGTCCAAGTCGATGTCGTGTTTTGTGACAAAGGAATTCCACTTGCCGGAATCTTCCCTCAGGGCGGCGGCTTGTTTAAGATATTTCTTGCGCACGGGATTGGAAAAAGCGTCACGACTGTCTTCCGGATGAGGGGCAACCAAGCGAGTTGCGACGGTTTGCTCAATCTCGCTTTTAATCGAGGCAAACTTGTCCGGCATTTCCTCTCTGACGCGTTTCACATATCGGATTCCTGACTCGTCATCACCCCGTTTGATTCCGGTCTTTTCGGCAACGATCTCGCATATGCGATGAACCGTTTTTTGGCGGTAAAAACGTTCAAAAACATACTCAATGGCGAATTCCAAGCGCTTCTTGGGAGTCAGACTGGCGGCAAGCAGTTCCTCCTCTGTCTCAGGGGCGGTGTATTCGATGTCAAATTGACCGAGGATTTTTCTTATTATTTTTTTCATGCTTATTTTGTTCAGTTGCGGTTAGTTCCTCAGCTTGGACAGGAGCTTTTCTGTTTCCCGCATTCGTTCCTTGATTTCCCGGATTCGTTTTTCAACTTCGGATTCCTCGCAACCCAGCTTCGCGGCAAGTTCCCGGCGCCTATCCGCATCAAGGTTGAGAGTGGTGTTCCGACGCTGTGTTTCGCTGTAGAGGGGGACATAAGGGAAACGGAAATTCTTGGGGACGCCGCCGCAGCGGTGGATGAAATCCTCCGTGGACTCGCCTTTTCTTTTCCTGTAGCCCTGTTTTTCGTAATATTCTTCAACGGCCTTGCGCGCGGCCGGATGCCAGCGGTGCGCAAGATAATGATCCACTGTTCTGTCGAAGAGAAATTCCAGCGCTTTCGCCTCGTCGATGCCGCCTCCCGTCTCGGCGATAATCTCCTCTATGGAATCAGGAAGCTCAATCGAGACATCCAACTGTTTCAGGAACCTCGTGGTGTGTTTTTTCATAAACGTTTTGATGAAAAATGTTGGTTTTGGAAAAGGCTGTGGAATCAGAAGACGGCAGCGGTCTCAGGCGACGCCGGCGGGGGCGCCGCGCCCTCGGAAAATGGCGCGTAGTATTTTTGGAAATAATGGTAGGCACGCCTCTCCCCGTAGCGTCCGAGATTGTCTTTCACGGTGACGATGCGGCAGGTGTCGGTGCCGCCGTTTTCGGGGCCGCGCAGGCCGCGCCCGACAATTTGCATGTAAGTGACGGGCGAGAAAATGTTTCTTGAGATCAATATCATGTCGGTTTTCGGCGCGTCGAAACCGGCCTTCAAAACTGAGTGATTCACGAGGACGCGAATGGCGTGGTCCTTGAATTTTTCGAGGAAATCGCGGCGCGCGGCGTACGGAGTTTCACCGTCAAGCGGCGCCGCAGCGATGCCGGCGAGCGTGAGTTGCGCTGCCAGGTTTCGGGCGTGTCTGACGGAGTTGGCGTAGAGCAGGATTTGCCGCTCCGGCGCTTTTTTCACCGCCTCTATGATTTTCTGGTTCCGCTTTTCGTCGAGCGCGAGACGAACGTCAATTATTTTGGAAAACAAGTTGTCTATGGCGAAATTTGCCTCCTTTTCGCCTCCCTTTTCTCGGATGATTTCGGCGATTTTCAATAATTCCTCGCTATTCAGGGACGCTTCACTTTCGATTTCACTGGAGACAATTCTGGCGAGCACTCTTTGTTCGAGAAGTTTTTCATAAAGGTGCTCCTGCGCGGTGGGGAAAAGCACCGTGTCAAAGCGTTGCGCGAGACGCTTGGTTTCCTCGGAATCGTATTCAATGTTTCCGCGAAACGGCGTCGCGCTGAGGCCGATGATCGCGGGTTCCCGGCGTGCGGCGCGCTGCTCGGCGGTTTCCCAACGGCTCCGGTCATCCGCGTCAAACCAGCGAAGGATGCCGGTGTAGCTTTTTGCGATGGCGTGATGACACTCGTCAAAAATGAGCAGTCCAGGCTCGTGGATTGCCTCAAGTTTTTCGCCCAGCCGGTTGCGAAGGGTGTCAATCGAAGTGACGATGACAAGCGGCTTGGAGGTGTCGTGGATTTCGGGTGTCCGCTGCCCTCCCCAAAGCCGCGCGATGCGCAAATCGACGCCGGTCGCGCCGAAATTCACCCACACCTGGCGAAACGCCTGCACCGCCTGCTCGCAAAGCTCGTCCGTTTGCGCGACCCAGATGACATTGCGGTTTTTCGACTCTGGTTTCAGGACAAACTTTACGGCGGCCTCGACGGTGACGCGCGTTTTTCCGCCGCCCGTTGGCAGGCTCACGATGGCGCGACGGCGCGAATGGTGGCGTTTGATGAGTTCCTCCAAGTTCGCGTGAACCTCCTCCTGAAAATCGTGAAGCGGCGGCAAAATGAAGGGGCCGCTGACGAACTCCTCGGCGGCGCGTTTTCGTCCTGACGCGGTGGCGTATTCGGGTGGGAAACCGATTGCCTCGACGAACTCGCGGGCGACGTCTCCGCCCCAGCGTTGTGGCGGATTCAGGCCGTGTTTTTCCAGCGCGTCGGCGAGTTTGTTGAGTGTCGCGACGCCGAGTTGCGAAAGTGCGATCTCCGCGAGCCGGAGCGGCTCCATCTCTTGCAGCAAACTATCGGCGAGGGCGCCGGAGAGCGCCTTGGCGAGCGGCGCCCTGTCATTTTCAAGCGCATCCACAAGTCCTTCCGCGAGCGACACCTTTGCCTTCTCACAAACAGCGGCGCGGCGTTTGTTTACATTTTCATCGTGAACTTTTTTGACAAGTTCGGCGGTGTCACCAGAGAGCCAGCCCCCCTTCACAATCGCGGAGATGAGCGCGGTGTATTTTTCATGCGGAAGAAGCGCGTTGAGCGTGTCGGAATCAATCAGCAAGCGGGCGTATTTTTTATCGAAATTACAAGGAATTTCCTGGCGGGTATCCCCGATTTTCAATGAGAGATTTTTCACGAAACAAGACCGGAGGAAAACGGTGTCATCCTCGCCAAACAGTTTTTCCAACTCGGGGAATTCGTCGAGCAAATCGGCCTCGCGTTCAAGTTCGTCAAACTCCGGTGCAATTATCGAACCAAGGGCGATGGCGCCCGCTTCGCATAAGAATTTTTTAACGTCGGCGTGAACGAGAAACGCGTCCGGCTGTGTGTCTTTCGCCGTCTCAAACGTGCTTGGAACCGAGGTGACACTTGTTTGTGAGAGGTCGCCGTCTTTTTTCAACAATTCCCAAAGGGGATGAGTTTGATAACGGGGCTTATGGAGGTTAGAAGGACGATAACAGAAGCACATTCCAAGGAACTGATTTTGTGAATAGCGTCTCCATGAGTCTTCAATTTCATCCTTGGTTTTTCCATTGGCGGCGGCGATTTTTTCGCGGAAAAGATTCAGGAAAAAGTTTGTCGCCTTGATTTTTGCGGCGCCACGGAGTTCACCTAAAACTGGAGATTTAGATGGAAGGTGAATCGTGGCGTAGTCGTGGGAAAATTTCTCCAGTTTCCCGGTGGAAAGATCCAGAAATTTCAAAAATCCGCCATTCGCGGTTTGAAAACCGGCATCAAGAAGGAGGCCGGCGTTTTCATCATTTTCTGTGACCTCAAAATCGCCGGGAAGCAAAATTTGCGTTGAAGGACACCACCGGCCGTCGCGGCGCTGGAATTTTATTTTGGATTCGTTTTGCTGGAAAAATGGCCGGGCTGTTTCCAAGGCGGTGGCGCGAAGGCATTGCCAGAATTTTTTCCAATCGTCGACGGTTGCGGCGGCATTGGTTGCGGAGGCGAAATATTTTTCCAACAATTCCATTTGCAGGCGCGAATCCTCATCCCTTGGGATGTCAAAATAATTCGCCAGAATGTCCGTGATTTTTTCGTCAACGAGGAGTTCCGCGAGGATTGCCTTGCGGACACCGCGGTTGCCTGTGGCGAGGACGACATCATTGGCGGTGAGACAGGAGGCGTCTTGCGTCGGAAAAATGGCGAGCGTTTTCTTGAGCGTTTTTTCCGTGTCATGGCCGATTTCGGAAAGCGCGTCCTTGGCGGTGGAAATGGCGTTTTTCGCGGATTCGGCGTCGGTTGGCGCGAGTTTTTCCAGCCACGTTTTGACGGCTTTGTTGAATGTGGAATGTTGATCCTTAGCGGACCACGCGCGGTTGGCGTCCTTGGCGTCGAACCACGCGCATTCCGGCTTGTTTAATTTGCGGAAAATTTCCCTCAGGCGGGCGGCGCGTCCCTGGGCGCCAAAACACGAGGAATGCGTGTATTTTTCGATGGCGTTGGCATTGGCGAATTTCTGCCATTTTTGGAGGAGTGACATCTCTTGTACTGGCGGAAAATCCAGCGTGTCCGCACGGCATAATTTTCCGGAGCCATCCGGGATGACTTCGCGTGTTTTCAACTCCTCCCAAAGCGCCTCGACCAGGGGCGCCGCGATGTCCTCGCGGAGGTGCTGGCGCGGGAAGGCGTCGAGCGGGCGGGCGGGGTCTTCTGTTGAGCGCAATCGCGGGAGCGTGTCGGCGATGAGTTTCGCGGCCTCGCGCATGAGGGCGGTGTTCCAGGGGCCGGGGACGGGCGCGGTGCGGTCGGAGTTGAGTTTCCACGGGGCGTTCAAAATGCCGGCGATTTTGGTGTCGGTCGGCGTCGGAAAAAACGCCCAGAAATGACCGGCCTCGGCGCGTTTGGAATCGAGCGGAAAGGCCCACAAGAGCGGCACCGATTCGCGGTAGTGAATCTCCTTGGCATCGGCCTTGGCTTCAGTGTCGGTGATGGTGACATCGCGTTTTACGAGGAGCCATTCGGTGGCGGTCTCGTTTTCGTGGAGCGTGGCGCGGTCTCCGTTTTTCTCGACGGAGATCCGGCGGGGTTTCCCACCGGCGTCGTCCAGGAAAATTTCGCAGGCGTGGCCAAAAAAGAGAAGAAACTCGGCGCGGAAATCAGCGAGTTCCTTTTGCAGCTGGTCGTGGAGCGAGGCGGCATTTTCCCCGGAAAATTCCGCGCAGATAAGTGTTTCCGCCCACGCGAAATCGTTTTCAAAAATGGCGGTGGCATCGCCGGTGGCGTCCGCGGCGCTTGTGTCGAGCGGCAAGGCGTGTCGCAGGCTTGTTCCGTCAAAAAATAAAGGTGCGTGGCGCGCGGTGCTTGTGTCGAGCGGCCACGCGAGGCGCAGGCCGGGACAGTTTTCCTCGGGTTCGCCGAATTCCCGGGAGATCTCGGCGCGGCATTTTTGCGGGTTGAACTCGATGGCGCCGCCGTTGCCCCGCGAGAAAAACAGGATGCGCCCGCCGAGCTTCAGGAGCGATTTGAAGCCGAGGCCGAAGCGTCCAATCTGGGCGCCGCGCTTGGGCGAATTATGCGAGGTCAGCAGCGCCACCAAGCCGTCCTCGCTGAGTGGCGCGCCGGTGTTTGCGACGCAGAGGCGGTTCTGCTCGAGGCGCACCTCGATGCGCGCCGGCGCGGCGTTGGAGGCGCCTTTCGCGCCGGCGTCGGCGATGGCGTCGGCGCCATTCTGGACGAGTTCGAGAATCTGCCGGTAGGAGTAACCGCCGGCGAGCGCCTCGGTCTCGATGCCGGCGTCCGCCGTGATGCGCTTACGGTCTTTGTAGGTGTTGAAATCCCAAGCGCGGCGTTCCGCGAGGATTCTGGGGAGGGGGTTGGATTCGTTGCTGGAGTTAGACATGGCGGAAGGCTCGCGATTGCCTTTGCCGTTGTCTTTGGGTGTCTCCCTGCGGGTTTTTCCTTGGTGCCCGGATATAAAAAGAGGGACGCATTTACTTGCGTCCCAATTCGGGCACATCAGATAAGCCCACAGGAAAGACGCTTTCGATGCGCCCCAGCCGGGGACGCATTTCCAGCGCGGTTTTCCTGTTATCGAAGTTTCTGATGTTTCGAATTGGACAGCAGCCGAAGCTACGCGAAATGGATTGTTATGTGGGGGGTGGTTTCCGGGTGGTTTGGGTTGTGGTGGGTTGGTTGACGGTTGTCGGCGGAACGGGATGCCATCGGGCTGCGCGCGTCACAAGTTTTTTCCTGTTACTTGCGAAGACACCAGGGGCGGAAACGCGGCGGCACTTGCCACTGTTGATGGCCCAGGCAAGCTCGCGCGCATGAGGATATTGGTCACAGGCGGGGGCGGGTTTCTTGGCAGGACCCTTGTTGGCGAATTGCGAAAACATGGACATGCCGTGCGGACTTTCTCGCGAAATGCGCCATGCCCGTTTCCGGTGCTGGCGGACGCGCCGCCGGTCGAGACCATCCTTGGCGACATCGCCGACGCCAATGCGGTGCTTCGCGCCTGCGCGGGCATGGACGCCGTCATCCACACGGCGGCAAAGGCCGGGATCTGGGGGGCGCGGGCCGAATTTCACCGCGTGAATGTCGTGGGGACGCTCAATGTCATCGGCGGGTGCCGCGGCGCGGGGGTGGCGTTCCTGGTGCACACGAGCACGCCAAGTGTGACCCACACGGGCGGCCCCTTGCGCGGCGTCGATGAGGCGCAGCCGCTTGTGCGCCGCTGCCACTGCCCGTACCCGGAGTCGAAGGCCGAGGCTGAGCGCAGGGTCCTGGAGGCGGACGGCCCCGCTTTGCGCACGATTGCGTTGCGGCCCCATTTGATCTGGGGCGCGGGCGACCCGCATCTTGTTCCACGCGTCATCCAGCGGGCGCGCGCCGGAAAATTGCGAATTGTCGGCGACGGGGCGAACCGTGTGGACCTCACTCACGTTGGGAACGCCGCATTGGCGCACCGCCTCGCGCTGGAGGCCTTGGCGGGCCTTGGCCCCTGTCCGGCGAATGCGGTCGCGGGCCGCGCCTTTTTTGTCTCGGACGGCGCCCCCGTGCGCCTCTGGGACTGGATCAACGACCTGCTGGCGCGCCTTGGCCTGCCGCGGGTCACCCGGCGGGTGCCGCTTGGCGCGGCGCGTCTCTCCGGCGCGCTTTGTGAGATTTTTTGGAAATGCCTTCCGCTTGCCGGCGAGCCGCCGATGACACGTTTCATCGCCACCGAGCTGGCGTGCGACCATTGGTTCGACATTTCCGCCGCGCGCCACGCCCTTGGCTACGTTCCCTCCAGGGATCTTGGCGCCGCCTTGGACCGCCTGGTCGAATCATTGCGCGCCTGAGAGGAAAAAATGCGCGGGGGATCGGGAAAGGGAAGGGGGGCGGGAAATGCCGGGACCCGGAACCTTTCGCGATTCCACCTTGCCCCGGCGCTTTGTTTGGCAAAAAAAGACGGCTTATGGCATCCAAATACGCGCTGCTGTCCGTCAGCGATAAAAGTGGTCTTGCGTCCTTCGCGCGCGCCCTCGTGGAAAAGCACGGCTACGTGCTGCTCTCCACTGGCGGGACGGCTAGGGCCTTGCGCGACTCCGGCCTGCCCGTCACCGACGTCAGCGAGCATACCGGCTCGCCCGAAATCATGGAGGGGCGGGTCAAGACGCTGCATCCCATGATTCATGGCGGGCTGCTCTGCCGTCGTGACCGCGCCGAGCACCTTGCGCAGGCCGCCGAGCACGGCATCGCCCTCATAGACATCGTCGCCGTCAACCTTTACCCGTTCGAGGCCACGGTCGCGAACCCGGACTGCCCATTCGAGGACGCCATTGAGAACATAGACATTGGCGGGCCTTCCATGCTGCGCAGCGCCGCCAAGAACCACGCCGCCGTCACCGTCATCACCGACCCCGCGGATTATGGGCGTGTGCTTGATTCCCTGGACAGCGCCGACGGGGAATCCCTTTCCGCGTTGCGCCGCGAACTGGCCTTGAAGGTTTTCAACCGCACCGCCGCGTATGACGCCGCGATAGCCAATTATCTGGACGCGAAGCTTCCTGAAAATGCCGGCACGGGGGCCGGGCCGTCCCTCCCGTCCCGCAAGTTCAACCTGAACCTCCCGCTCGCGCAGCCGCTGCGCTATGGCGAGAATCCGCACCAGCGGGCGGCCCTCTACGGCTCCTTCCACGATGTCTTCCAGCAAATCCAAGGCAGGGAGCTCAGCTATAACAACATCCTCGACATCACCGCCGCCGCCCGCCTTGTCGCCGAGTTTGACAAGCCCACCCTCGCCATACTCAAGCACACCAATCCCTGCGGTGTCGCCAGTGCCACGAACCTGCTTGAGGCCTGGAACCTCGCGTTTGAAACCGACAAACAGGCGCCCTTTGGCGGGATCATCACCGCCAATCGCGAAGTCGACGCCGCCCTCGCCACCGCCATCGCCGGGATCTTTTCCGAGGTCATCATCGCCCCCGGATTCGCCCCCGAGGCGCTCGCCATCCTTGCAAAGAAGAAAAACCTCCGCCTCATCCGCTCCACGGCCGACGCGGCTGTGCTGGCCCCGCAGATCGAGGTCCGCGCCGTCGTCGGGGGGATCCTCGCCCAGGACGCCGACAACGCCTTGGTTGACCGCGCCGCCTTCAAGGTTGCCACCAAGCGCGCCCCGACCGAGGCGGAGTGGGAGGCGTTGTTGTTTGGCTGGCGCGTTGTCCGCCACGTCAAATCCAACGCCATTGTCTACGCGGGGCAGGGGCGCACGCTTGGCATTGGGGCCGGGCAGATGAGCCGTGTGGACAGCTCTCGCATCGCCGTTTGGAAGGCGGGCGAGGCCGGGTTGTCCCTGAAGGGTTCCGTGGTCGCTAGCGACGCTTTCTTCCCGTTTGCGGACGGCCTCGTCGCGGCGGCGGATGCCGGCGCCACCGCGGCCATCCAGCCCGGTGGTTCGATGCGTGATGCCGAGGTCATCGCCGCCGCCGACGCGCGGGGTCTTGCGATGGTCTTCACGGGAGTCCGCCATTTCCGCCACTGAACCCCTGCCTTGCCGCCGCGCCCTCCCGCAACGCGCGCCCCTTGCCCCCGGTTTTCGGGTTTCCGCCGTCCATCCGCAAAGCTGGCGGCGGAAAATGAGAGGATGGTTTGCACGAAAAAAAGCCCCGGCCTGTCCTGGCCGGGGCTTTTTGCGCGATGCGACGGACGCCTGCTCAGCGTTTGGAGAACTGGAAGCGCTTGCGGGCGCCGGGGCGGCCGCTCTTCTTGCGTTCCTTCATGCGGCCATCACGCGTGAGGAGGCCGGATTTCTTGAGGAGGGCGCGATTCTCCGGGTTGAATTTCTCAAGTGCGCGGGCAAGGCCGTGGGAGATGGCACCGGCCTGGCTGTTGGGGCCGCCGCCGTTGACGAGCACGACCACATCGAAATCCGCTGTGACACCAAGGGTGTCCAACGGGCGCAGGGCTGTCTTGGCGAGCGTCTCGGTGTAGCAATAAGTTTCGAGGGGGCGCTTGTTCACGGTGAACTGTCCGGTGCCACGGGTGAGGCGGACGCGGGCGGAGGACGTCTTGCGCCGTCCCACCGCGATAAAGGTACCTGTTTCCTGGGTTTCGCTCATGTTGTTTGGATTTATGTGTGTTACAAAGTGTCGCAGTTCGTGCGCTTCGCCGCCTATCCCTTGAACTCCACAGGATTTTGGGCGCCATGCGGATGCCCGGCCCCGGCGTAAACCTTGAGTTTGGAAAGCATGGCGTTGGAGAGTTTGTTCTTCGGGAGCATCCCCTTGACGGCGTGCTCAATGATGAAGGCGGGCTTGCGTTCGCGCATGTGGGCGACGTTGCGACGGTAGGCCGTGCCAACCCAGCCTGTGTAGAACATGTAAGTCTTGTCGGTTTCCTTGCTCCCGGTGAGGCGCACTTTGTCTGCATTGATGACGACGACGTAATCGCCTGTGTCAACGTGGGGCGTGTAGGTGGGTTTGTGGCGCCCGCGCAGGATGGCTGCGATCTTGACGGCCAGACGCCCGAGGACTTGGTCTGCGGCATCAACAACGTACCATGTTTTTTCGGTGTCTTGCGCGGTTTTGGCTAACGTGGTCTTCATTTGTAAAAAAGAGGGCGCGAGGATGGAAAGTTGGCGGGGAGCGTCAACTGTATTCCTGCTTTTTCAGCCTTCCCAAAACCGGGATCCGTGCGGACTTCCCAAAAATGCGCCGGGGACAGGAGGCCCATCCTGGGGGGATCCCACTTTGGTTTTGCCAGCATCCGCCCCCCGCGCCAGCCTGCGTGCCAAGCCATGAACGCCGTTGATATCATCTCCGATTACGTCCGCTTTCCCAGTGTGTCAACAGACCCTGCCTTTTCCCAAGGCATGGCCGGGGCGCGTGAATTTGCCGCAAAATTGCTTGCGGACGCCGGTTTGCGCGTCGAAACCGTCCAGACGCCCCTGCACCCCATTTTGCTGGGGCGGCGCGACGGCCCGGCCAGCTGGCCGCACATCGTCCTCTACGGGCACTATGACGTGCAACCCGCCGACCCGCTGGCGCTGTGGACGACCCCGCCTTTTGATCCCCAGATACGCAACGGACGCCTCTACGGCCGGGGCGCGGCGGACAACAAGGGGCCGCACACCATCGGCATTCTCGGGCTGGCAAGTTTGCTCAGACGCCGTCCCGACCTGCCATTGCGCGTCACCGTGCTCCTGGAGGGCGAGGAGGAGATTGGAAGCCCCAGTTTTCCCGGTTTCCTGGGCAAGTACAAGGGCGAGCTTTCAAAGGCCGACTTCGTCCTGCTGTCCGACACAGGCAGCCCCAGCGCGAAACAGATTGTCGTGACCACGGGCCTGCGCGGCATCGTCGGGCTGGAATTGCGCGTGAAAGGGCCAAAGGTGGACCTGCATTCCGGGTTGCACGGTGGCGCGGTGTTCAACCCCATCCAGGCGCTTGCCGACATTTGCGCCTCCCTGCACAACGCCGACGGCTCGGTGAACATCCCGGGTTTCTACGATGGCGTGCTGCCCCCGGCGCAATGGGAACGTGACGAATTGAGGAAATTCCCCCTCTCGGAGGCCGCCTACCGGAAATTCCTTGGCGTGAACGCGCTCTATTCGCAGCCCGGTTTCACGCCGCTGGAAGCCGTGCGTTACGGTCCGACGCTGGAGTTCAACGGCATTGGCGGCGGCTATCAGGGCGAGGGCGGAAAAACCGTCATCCCCTCGGAGGCATTTGCCAAGATCACCTGCCGCCTCGTGCCCGGGCAGGATGCCAGCCGCGTCCTGAAAAAGCTCACCGCCGCCCTGAAATCCCGCATCCCCAAGGGCATCACCGCCGAAATCATCGTCCGCCAGGGCAACAACCCCTACCACGTCATCCCATCCGGGCGCCCCGGCGCGCCGAAGAATGCCAACCCCGTGCTCGCCCGCGCCTTTGACGCCGTGGGTTCCGCCATCGCCACCGCCTTTGGCAAACCGCCCCTGTTCCTCCGCGAGGGCGGGAGCGTCCCCATCATCGGCGACATCAAGACCGAGACCGGCCTCGACTCCCTCATGGTGGGCCTGTTCACCCCGGACTCCAACCTCCACGCCCCCAACGAGAACCTTGAGATCGAAATCATCGAGCGCGGCATGAGGGCCTACGAGCTTCTCCTCGAAAAAATCGCCACACCCTGAACCCATTCCCTCGCCGCAGGCCTGCCGGCACTTTTTCAAAAATTTTCCTTCGCACGGACGATCGCACATGCCCGAGACACACCACAGAACCGCACGAGACCCTGGCGGACAAAAGCCCAAAAGGAGCACCATCACCGCCCCCGCCGGCGCCACCCCCGGCGAGGCCGTCCCCATGCGCCTGCAAAAATACCTCTCCCAGGCCGGGGTCTGCTCCCGCCGGACCGCCGAGGAACTCATCCTCAACGGGGTCGTCCGCGTCAACGGAGTCGCGGCCGAACTGGGGCAGTCCGTCGTCGCCGGGAAAGACGAGGTGCGTGTCAACGGTGACCTCGTGACCATCCGCGACACCAAGCGCGTCGTGCTTCTGCTGAACAAACCGCGCGGCTTTCTCTGCACCAATTCCGACCCTGGCATGGGCCGCACCGTGTTCGAGCTTGTCCCGCCCGAATACGCCGGCCGCAAGCTCTTCTGCGTGGGGCGGCTTGACAAGGACAGCGAGGGCATGCTGCTCATCACGGACGATGGCGACTTCGCCAACCGTGTCATCCACCCCTCCAGCGGCATCCTCAAGCGCTACCGTGTCACCGTGAACCGCCCCTTTGACCCCACGCTCATCCCACGCCTGCTCAAGGGTGCGCGGGATGGCGAGGATTTCCTGCGTTTTCACCGCGTCATCTGGGACAAGCTCACCCCCGTCTCTCTTGAGATACACCTCCAGCAGGGGCGCAAACGCGAGATCCGCCGTCTTCTGGAGATTTTCGGATTTTACGTGAAAACCCTCTTCCGCTTCCAGATCGGCGGCCTCGTCCTGCGGAAAATGCCCCTCGGCGACTGCCGCAAGCTCACCCAAAAAGAACTCGCCCTGCTCCTGGCGTAGGAGGCCGTCAAAGGGCATTTTCGTTTCGCGTGGGCGGCGCAAAGATGCCACTACGGTGGGCGGAATTCCGACATGTCATTTCAGCAAGCCGCCATCCTGTTTATCGTGCTGTTGTGCAGCATCTCGCTGCACGAGTTTGGCCACGCCTGGATGGCCGACAAGCGCGGGGATCCGCTGCCCCGCGAGCAAGGGCGGGTCACGCTTGATCCGTTCAAGCACCTCGATCCCATCGGGTCATTCGCCATCCCGGGCCTGATGATATTCCTTCCCGTCCTGCTTGGGGGCGGCCTGCCTTTCGCGCTCATTGGCTGGGGGCGCCCCGTGCAAATCTCGCTGCCCAACCCCAAGACGCGGCGCAGGGATGACATTCTCATCACCCTCGCCGGCCCCGCCGTGAATCTCCTTCTCGCCCTCGCCGCGGCCATAAGCTTCGGCCTTGCCCTCCGTCTTGGCCCCGCAGGCGCCTCCTTCGTCCCCCCGAGGCTGCTTGGCAACGCCATCGAGATGTTCCTGATTCCCTCCCTGATGCTCAACCTCGTGCTGCTCGTCTTCAACCTCCTCCCCCTCCCGCCCCTGGATGGTTCGTCGATCCTGCGCCATGCCACCGGCATGCGTGATGAGACCTATGCCTCCCTTGCGCGCAACGGTTGGTGGATACTGCTCATCCTCATCAACATCCCCTATTTCACGAAAGCCATGGGCCATGTCATAAGCATCATTGGAACCCCGTTGCTCTGGCTGGCATATTTCATCGGCGGCAACGGAATGCACGCCCACCTCGGCTGACTCCTCCGTCACCCGCGCCGCCATTTCTTCGAAAATCGACCCAAAAAAACCAACAACCGCCATCTGCCATGCAAACCCTCGGTGAAACACTTTCCGAAGCCCGCCAGCGCATCGGAGCGCGCATCCAAGACGCCGCTGACGCCACCCATATCCGCAGGGATTACCTCGAGGCCCTCGAAAACAACCAGTTCGACCTCATCACCCTCGCCGACGTCTACCGCCGTGGTTACATAAAAATCTATGCCCGCTACCTCCGGCTCGACATCGGCGCCACGCTGCGCGCCTACGAGGCGACCGAGGTCAACACGGGTGCCGCGTCCTCCGAATTCGCGCCCAAGGAGCACGGAAATTCACGCCTGGCCGTCGGCGCGCACAAGGATGGCAGCCTGTCCGAAAACTACAATCAGGGCGCCTACGAGCAGGGCGCCCGCCACCCCTGCGACGACGCCGAGGGCGCCGCGCAAAATTCCGATTTTTCCCAGGCCTCTGTCATCAGCCGCGGCAAACGCCCGCCGCGCCACACCAGCGCAAAATCCCGCCTCTGGCTCTACATCATCAGCGGCGTGGCGCTTTTTGCGCTGTGCGCCGTGGTTTGGAAGGTTTCCTCCCCCCGGACGCCTCCGCCCGCCCCAAAGGCCGCGACGCCGCTCCATTATTCCTACAAAATGACGATAAACACGGCCGCGGACACCACCATCCTCGTGATCCAGGATAAGGACAAAAAGGTCATCCAACCCAGGCGCGCCATGAGCGCCAACTCCTCCATCGTGCTCCACGCTGAAGGCCCCGTGGTGATCCATTCCCCGGATCTTGGGAAAATCCATGTCATCGTCGACCGCCTGAATTACACATCCCAGAACCCGAGAAACACCTCCTTCATCATCGACCCCAAGCCTCCCGCGACAGGCCCCGCGGCGGCGCGTCCGAAGTGACCCGCCTTTGGGCCGGGATCCGCACGGAGCTTTGATCCTGCGGCCGCCCCGCGAAAGGGTTCGCCCCTGTCCCCGCGATCGCAAGCCCCCACCCCGCAATTCCTCCGCCTTGAAGTTTGCAATCGCCATCCTCGCCGTCTTTTGCGCCGCCGCCGCCCTGCCTTTGGCGGCCTTGGGAGCCGTGCGCAAGGCCTGGGAGGAGGGGTCTGGAAGGAAAAACCTCAACGGCCTGCGTGGTGCCGCCTTTGCCAGGATCGTGTTGCTGCACGGCAAGGCCGGGAAGACCGATGTCGTGGAAGGCTGCCGCCTCTTTCGGGAGCATTATGACGCCGGGGCGGACTGTGTGGTGCTCAGCCGCGAGGTGTATGACGGGCGCACACGCGCGGCATTGGCGGGCGCGGTCTTGCAGGCAGGCATGGCATTGCTCCACGCCGAGAATGCCCCGCCGGTGCGGCGGCTGGAGTTCTGGGCGACGACATCGCGCCTGTTCGCCAATGTCCTCCCCGTGGGCGTGGTGCTGATGCTCCTCCATCCGGGATCCTGGCGGGCAATCCCCCTGCTCGGCCTTGTGCTGCTCCTGCTCGCCGCCATCCAGCTGCTCACGTACCCGGCGGCGCGCGGCGCGGCGGAAAAGGCGCGCGCGATCATCCTTGAGCGCGAACTTTTGCCCCCGGAGGAGATCCCGCCTTTCTTCAAGACGCTGGACGGCCTCGCCCGGCGCCACCTGGCCGCCCCTTTACTGGACTGCCTCTGGCTCCGGTGGCTGGTCTGAGGAACCGGCCCCAAGCCGGCGCATCCCTTCCCAAAGCTCCCGATGGTTCTCGTGAATGCGTGCGCCAAGCACGGGGAGTGAAAGCCCGAAATGGCGGGCGGCCGCCTCGTGGACACGCCGAAGCTCATGGGCATGGCCTGCCAAAAGCTCCGGGAGGGAGGCGGGAAATGCGGCGCGCCCGCTTGGGAAATCCGTCTCAAGAAGCACCCGCCCAACGGGAATGGCGCGCAACACGGCGGCGGTTTTGGGCGAAAATTCGGCATGACCCGCCGTCGCGCTTAAATTGCGCGGGCCAAAGGAAAACCACCCTCCCATGCGCGCGAACCCCCGGGCCTGTTCCGGCGAGCCGGAATAGCCATGGAGCAGGAAACCACGGGGGGGCGGCAACTCGCGCAACAACGTTTCCAGCGTGCCAAAAGCCCGGACGCAATGCAGCACGACCACGCGCCCCAGCTCCCGGGCAAGCCGCAATTGCTCCGCGAGCACCTCGCGTTCCCGCCCCAAAAGACGCGAAACGCCATCCCCGCCGCCGGAATGGAAAACCGCCCTCGCCGCATCCTCCCCATGCTGGATGCGGTGCCGGAGGATGTGCGCCTTGTCCAGGCCGGCCTCGCCAATCGCGGCCTCCGGAAACTCCTCCAAAAGGGCGCGGAGCCTTTCCACCCAGCCTTCCAAGGGCGTGCCGCCGGAAACCTGCCAGGGGTGCAGCCCGAACGCCGGGCGGAACATGCCTCCGTGGGCGCGGGAAAAACGCGCCAGCGAGGCGACATGCCCCCAGTCCTCCGGACCGGTGCCATTGACAACACAACCACCGCAGCCTTGCCGCCGGATCTCGCAAACCCGCGCGTCCAGCTCCTCCTCCCCGCCGGACATCACCTCCTGGAGATGGCAGTGTGCATCGAAAAGCGGGACTGTGGCGTGCGGGCGCATTTTTTTACGAAGTTCGCCAGCCAGTATGCGGCATCATCCACAGATTCGACCGAAAAACCATTTTTTCGATCCCGGCGTCCCTAACCGCCCGCGTCTCCCCACCCTCCCTCGCACTGTTCAAACCAGGCATTCCTTCGCCCATATTCCGGCCATCCGGATGGCCGCCACGCCTTTCCCCGCGCCGGCGCTATTCCCATGCTGCTCGTCGCGCGCGCTTGCAAGGCACCCGGCGCGGCATTGTATTCAGGCGTATCACCAAACACCTCCCAATTCATGCTTCTTTTTCTTTTGCGACACGCCGAGGCGCTTGATTCCCAACCTGACGCGAGGCGGATGTTGTCGGAAAACGGACACGCGCAAATCGCGCAAATCGCCCGCGTCATTCCGTCCAAGGATTTTTCCGGGATCACACAGATTGAGCACAGCCCCTATCTCCGCGCCGTTGAGACCGCCGGGATCCTCAAAAAACACGCCCTTCCCAACGCCACCCTGCGGGTCCTCCCGGACATCACCCCAAACGACAACCCTCTCCCGCTCGCCAGGGAGCTTGCCTCGACGGCCGCCCAAACGCCGCGCCTCATCGTCGGCCACAATCCGCACATCGCCCATCTGGCAAGCCTCCTGCTCTCCAACGGGCATGGGGAATATTTTTTCCAGCCCGCGACCTGCATGGCCCTTGAGCGCTACTCGCCAGCGGATCCCTCCGCCACCTTCGGCTACTGGCGCCTGATATGGCACATCAACCCCGATTTGGGCGAGAGAGCCTGTGCCGCCGCCCGCCCATGACCCGCCGCCGTCATCCAGGCCCGCCTCCCACGCGAAAAATGTCCCGGACGCGAAGAACCGGATCAACCACGACAAAATGGACGCACTATTTCTGACAGGAGCGGGTTCTGAACCCGCGCAAAGCATCGCCAGCCGCCTCGTCGCCGCCGGATACCGCATCTACGGATTTGACTCACACTTTCCAGCGGGCGGGTTCGCGCACACGGATTTCATCCCCGTGCTGCTCAACCCGGCCAGCCCGCGCGCTGTGCGGGCGGCGGCCGACGGCGTGCTCGCCCGCGAGGGCAGCCATGTCATCGGCGTCATCCTCGCCGGCAATTTCCCCGTCGAGGCCCCCTTCGAGGCGGCGCATCCGGAGGACATTGCCACCGCCGTCAACGCGGGCCTTCTCGCGCCGCTCCTTCTCGCCCGCGCCGCCCTGCCTTCCCTTGTGCGCCTGCGCGGCGCGCTCATCGCCATCACCCGCGACACGGCCACATCCCCCGGCACACTCGCCGCCGTGCAGACGGGCGGCCTTGCCGCGTTCACCCGCGCCCTGTTCGAGGAGGTGCGCGACACGGGCGTGCGCACCGCCCACATGCGCCTGGCCAGGAATTCCGCGCCTCCCGACCCGGCGGCACGCCTCACACACACACCGCAAAGCGAGATTCAACCCGGCATTGTCGCCTCAACCATCGAGGAATTGCTCCGGATGCGGGAAAACAACGCCCTCACCGAGCTGACCCTCCGCCCGCAGGCCACACGCGAGGAACCGCGCCTGCCCGTGACCGCGGAACCCCGCCTGCGGGCCATCCAGGTCGTCCGTTTGCCGGAACCCGGCGGCTTCCCGCCCGAGAAGCCCCCCATCCCCACGCTCCAGCGCCGCCGGCCCGCCTACGCCCCCCCGCCAGGCCAGGACGAGGAGCCGCCTGCCGACGACGACAGCGACGACAGCGTGGATCCGGAATTGCTCTACCTCATCAAGCCCTCGGCAAAAAGCCCGGCGCCCGATGAGACGCCCGACGTCGAGAGCGCCACGGCGGCGGAGGATCCCTCGCCTCCCGCGCCGGAAGGTGGCGCGCAGCCGCCCGCGCGATTGCAAGGCGGCCGGGGCGGCCAGCGTCCGCAGCGTCATGCCGGCCAGAAAGTCCACGCCCCATCCTCAAACGCCGGCCCCGCGCCAGCTCCGCCGCGCCCCAACCCGGACCGCCCTGGCGCCGATCCTGCGCCGCCCGAAGGCCCTGAGGCCGCCGCTGTCGATGCCGTCCAATCCCCGGCACGGACGGATCCGCGCGCCCGCCCGGATCATGACGCCGGCACTCACTCGCCCGCCGGCGCCCACTCCGCCTATCCAGAAAACTGGCACGGCCCGCGCCCGCCCAATCGTTTCCAGCGCAAACGCCTCGAACAGCGCAAACGCTGGCTTGATTGGAAGGCGAAAAAAGCCCCGTCCGCCGATGCTTCCACGCCATTGCCGTCCCAAAAATCAGGCCGGAATCCCCACCCGGACGAAATCCCGGGGCACCTCCCGAACCCCGATGCGGAACCCCCTGTGCCCCCGCATCAACCGCGTCCGGACGCCACCCCCAAGAACACCCAGGACAATGCCGGTCGTCCCGGCGCCCATCCACGCGGGATTCATGGGCGGCATGATTTTCAAGCCGTGACGCAGGTTTCCAAACCGGCCGCCCCATCCCATTCACAGGAACCGGACGCCACCGAGGTCCCCGAATTCCGCCCGCCCGCCCCGAGGGAATATCCGCGCGGGGAATATCCCGAATTTGTCCCCCCGACCCGCACGCCACCGCCGGAATCCGGACAGGCCGGCCCCGATGTTCTCCCCGGCCTCCTCCCTGACGCGGCCTCCTCCGCAAACAAGGGCGGGACGCCGCAAAAACGCGGGCGCGGGCGATCCGCGCACACCCCTGGATTCTCTGCCAAAAACACGCCACCGGAGGCAACCCCACCGGCGTCCGTCGACCCCGCGCCAGCCCCGCCAGACGCGGACGCGGTGCCCGCAGCCCAGTCCGCGCCCCCGTTCACCGCGTCCCCCGCGCCCGCCAGACGCCGCGGGCGCCCATCCAAGCCCCGCCCATGACCCCGCTTCCACGCAAACGCCAGAGCGCCCTCGACCGCATTCTTGGACGCCTCCCGGCGCTTGACCAACCCACGCTGGCCATCCTCGCCCAGCGCCTTTCGAGCGAGCGGGATCTTCTCGAAACCGTCTTTGACACCATCCAGGAGGGGGTGCTCGTCCTCGACGAAACCGGCGTCATCACCTACTCCAACCGCGCCGCCGCCGCCATACTGGGCCTGAAGGAAAGTGACACGGGCAAGGCCGTTTTTTGGCGGTTTGTCCCCGAGCTTGCCCGCCAGCTCGGTTTCCGCGTGGACACATCGGCGCCGGCCGCCCCCATCTCCGCCCCCGCTTTTGCCACCGGCGCCTTTCCCACCCTCGCCCGTGAAATCGAAATCACCTACCCCGAGCCGCGGCACGTGCGCCTCCAACTCAGCCGTCTTGGCGGACTTGCCGACGACATGGCCGACGCCTCCCCGGCAAAACCCCGCCTCAACGAATCCACCCCCCTGCATGGGCTTCCCCCAAAGCTTTCCACAAGCCGCCTCGTCGCCATCCTGAGCGACATCACGGCCGAAAAGACATCCACCGAGGACCTGATAGAGAGCGAGCGCATCAACTCCATCTTCACCCTCGCCGCCGGCGTCGCCCACGAAATCGGCAACCCGCTCAATTCCATAAACATCCACCTCCAGCTCATCCGCCGCAAACTTGACCGCCTTGCCCGGACGAAGGAAATCGAGGCCATCGGCAATTCCATCAAGATCTGCACCGAGGAAATCGCGCGGCTTGACGACATCGTGCGCCATTTCCTCGGGGCCATCCGCCCGCGCCCGCCTGATTTCCAGGACATCCATCCGCTCAACATCCTCGCCGAGGTACTCTCCCTCCTGCGCACCCAATACGAGGATCTCGGCATCAATGTCAGCATCTGCACCTCGCCAGACCTTCCCATCGTCAGCGGCGATGCGGGGCAGTTGAAGCAGCTCTTCTTCAATCTCCTTAAAAATTCGATGGAGGCGATGGATTGCGGCGGGAAAATCGAGATCACGGCCGAAAGCGATGATGAGTTCGTCACAATCCATGTGCGCGACACCGGAAAAGGGATCGAGCGCGACGCCATGACGCGCATGTTCGACCCGTTTTTCACCACGAAATCCGGAGGCCATGGCCTCGGCATGATGGTCGTCATGCGCATCCTTCGCGCCCACGGCGGCGACATCGGTGTCGAAAGCATTCCCGGGACCGGCACAACGGTCACCGTGCATCTTCCCCAAAAACACCGCCGCATCCGCCTCCTCTCAAATCCCGCGCCGTAACCCCCGGGGTTCCCACGTTCATCCCGCGGCGGCACGGCCCGATGGCTGCAGCGGATCGCGCGCGGCCCCGGCAAAGTCCGGGATGGCAAATGGGAATTGTCCTGCCTGCGGCGTGTCCACACCTTCGGAGCCTGCCAACGCGCTCGTTTTCCAATGTCCAGCAGTACCGGAACCCTTTTTCGTGTGACCACTTTTGGCGAGAGCCATGGCCCCGGCCTCGGTGCCGTTGTGGACGGGTGTCCCGCGCGCCTTCCACTCGCCCAGGCGGACATCCAGGCCGCGCTCGACCGCCGCCGCCCGGGCCAAAATGCCTTGTCCACGCCACGCAATGAGGCCGATACGGTGGAGATCCTCTCCGGCGTTTTTGACGGACTCACCCTCGGCACCCCCATAGCCTTGCTCGTGCGCAACCACGGGCAACGCTCCGCCGATTACGCCCCGCTCGCCGAAATTTACCGCCCTTCGCACGCCGACTACACCACCGAGGCCAAATACGGGATTCGCGACCCGCGCGGGGGAGGGCGTGCCTCCGCGCGCGAGACCATCGGGCGCGTCGCCGCCGGCGCGATCGCGGCAAAATGGCTTTTTGCCGACGCGGGCATCGAGATCCGGGCCTATGTCGAAAGCGTTCACGACGTCTGCCTGCCACGCGAAATCCTCGCCGGGCTGGCCGCCCCGGACGCTCCCTTGCCCACCCTTGCGCAGATTGACGCCAACCCCGCGCGCTGCCCGCACACCCCGACGGCCGAGCGCATTGCCGGGCGCATCGCCGCCGCGCGAGCCGCCGGGGACAGCCTCGGAGGCGTCATCCGCTGCCGCGTGCGCGGGGTGCCGCCCGGCCTTGGCGAGCCGGTTTTCGACCGGATTGAGGCCCTCCTCGCCAAGGCCGTGCTCTCCCTTCCCGCCTGCAAGGGGTTTGACATCGGCAGCGGATTTGCCGGGGCCACGATGCGCGGCAGCGAGCACAACGACCCGTTTGAGTTTCGCGATGGCGTCGTGCGCACGACAACCAACCACTCCGGCGGCGTCCAGGGCGGCATCAGCAACGGCGAGGAAATCTCGTTTCGCGCCGCCTTCAAACCCGTCCCCAGCATCGCCCTTTCGCAGCAAAGCATCACGCGCGCCGGCATTCCCACGGAGCTGTCCATCCAAGGGCGCCACGATCCCTGCGTCCTCCCCCGCGCCGTCCCCATTGTCGAGGCCGTCACCGCGCTCACCCTCGCCGACCTGTGCCTTCGCGCCCGCGCGGAAACCGGGTTTCAGCGCAAAAGGTGATATCCTGGAAGCTCCCTGCGGGACGGGAAGCCGCCGGAAAAAGCCTGCCGAGGACGCCACGAGTGACGAGGCGATGCGCCTCCCTCACGAAAATTTTCGCGAGGGATCTGGAAAATTCCGTGTGCGAATTCAAGGAAACGGGATGGCGCGACACGCGGGCACAATTTCGTGCGCGGGATCTGGAAATTCGTACGCGAAGGGCGTGGAGCACACCCGGCCCGGGCACGAGGACCCACAGGAGCCAACACGCAAAATTTTGCGCAAGTGATGCGAGCGGGGGCGAGGGTGCGGGCGGCAAGAGAAGCCATGGCGGCCTGTGCCACGACAGGCTCGCAATGCGCGCAATTCCTCGGAGCGCGTCTACGCGCCCGCATCGTAGCACCCTCGCCGCAGCGCAGCGCCGCCGTCGTAGCGCCAGCTCGTAATGCGCGCAATGACTTGGAATACGTCGTGGCGCCGCCGTCGTAGCGCAGCACATCGTAGCGCGGGTTTCCAAACCTGCTCCCTTGAAGCCGGCCCACTCCCAACGTGAAAAAGGGGCAGCCAAGACGGGAACCGATCCAACCGCTTTTCGTTGGCATCTTCGTTGGTCATGCCCTCCAAAGCGACGGAAGCCTGCCGTGTGCCAGGGTAGCCGCATTCCAGGCTGCTGCGCGCCACGGCCGCTCCCAGCGGCAGCAAATGTGGCGCCAGCAGAGAGCAGGGTCGTAAATGCGCACAATGACTTGGAATCCGTCGTGGCGCAGGCGTCGTAGCGCAGCGCCCATCGCCGCCCTTGCCATCGTAGCGCGGGTTTCCAAACCTGCTCCCTTGAACCCTGCCCATTCCCAACGTAAAAAAGGGGCGGCCGAGGGGGAACCGATCCAACCGCTTTTCGTTGGCCATCTTCGTAGGCCCATGCCCTCCAAAGCGGCAGAAGGCTGCTGCACTCCAGACTGCGCGCTCCAAGACCGTCTTCAGCGGTAGTAAAAATGGCGCGGCAGAGGGCGGGGTCGCAAATGCGCGCAATGCTCTGGAATACGTCGTGGTGCGGCCGTCGTAGCGCGGGTTTCCAAACCTGCTCCCTTGAAACCTGCCCCACTCCCAACGTGAAAAAGGGGCAGCCAAGACGGAAACCAGATCCAGCGGCAGCAAAAGTGGCGCCGGCGGAGGGCAGGCTCGCAATGCGTGCAATGTCTCGGCGCGCGTCGCGGCGCCGCCGTCGTAGCGCGGGTTTCCAAACCTGCTTCCTTGAAACCTGCCCATCCCCAACGTGAAAAAGGGGCAGCCGAGGCGGGAATCAGATCCAAATGTCTCTTCGTTAGACATCTTCGTTGGCCCACACCCTCCCCCAAAAAGCGACTTGAAAGCAGGTTTGGAAACCTGCGCTACGACGGCGGAAGCCTGCCGCGCGCCAGGGTAGCCGCATTCCAGACTGCGCACGCCAAGGCCGCTTTAAGCGGCGGCAAAAGCGGCGCCGGCGGAGGACTGGGTCACAATGCGCGAAGGGTTTTGGAACGCGTCGCAGCGCCGCCGTCGTAGCGCGGGTTTCCAAACCTGCTTCCTTGAAGCCTGCCCCACTCCCAACGTGAAAAAGGGGCAGCCAAGGCGGGAATCAGATCCAAATGTCTCTTCGTTGAACATCTTCGTTGGCCTGTGCCCTCTCCCAAAAATCGACTTGAAAGCAGGTTTGGAAACCTGCGCTACGACGGCGGAAAGGGCGGCGGCGGCCGGCGCCGGTCACCTTTTCGACCCCTGTTGCGCCGCCGTCAGCTGGCGTGGGGTTTGCCCCGACGTCAGCTGGTGCAGCGGGTTGGCCGGTGCGTGGGTCAGCTGGCGCGGGGGTTGCACCGGCGTCAGCTGGTGCGGTGGGTCAGCTGGCGTGGGGTTTGTTGCGGTTGTTGTGGTTGCGGCGGCGGTGGCGGTGGAGGGAAAGGGCGAGGGCGCCAAGGGCGCCGCAGAGGGCGTAGGTGGAGGGTTCGGGGACGACGGGGGTCGCGGTGCCGCCGCCAAGGGGGCTGTACAGGATGATTTGGTCGATGGTGCCCCTTCTGGGGTCGTTGACCGTGCGATGGATGACCTCAAACTCGATGCCGTTGGCGGAGGTGAAAGTCTTGGACCCGTCGAAGTCGGGCGGGAGGGCGGCGGGGTTTCCGTTTCTGGGGTCGACGCCGGTGATGGTGCCGCCGATGGCGGAGAGGATGACGTATTCCGCCTTGGCGGGGACGAAGCCGGCGACGGTGCCAAGCTCAAGGGTCGCGCCGGTGCCGTTGATGTTTTCGATGAGAATGTCTCCGCCAACCTCGACGAGGTCGGCGTTGGTGCCCTGGATGTCCACGATGAGCTTGGCGCTGGCGGAAAGGGTGACGTTGTCGCGATTCGCCTTGCCGAAGGTGAGCTTGCCGACATTCCCGGACCCAACGCCGGGGGAAAGGGTGCCCCCGATGTTGGAGTTCGCTCCGCCCCCGGCAGTCACAATGCCGCTTCCGGCAAGCGTGGCGCTAGGAATAACCATCACCGAGCCTGCCGCCAGATCGATGCCATTGAGGACGATGGTGCCGCCAAAGTGGTAAAGGCTGCCCGTGAAGGTTTGGTTCTTGGCAAGGGTGAGCGTCGTATTTCCAAACTTTTGAAGATTTCCGTTGCCACTGATGGTGCCTTTGTAGGTGTAGTCGGCGTCCTGGCTGAAGTTGACTACGGCATTGTTCGTGCCACTTGTGAGGTTCACGTTCTGGTCATCGTTGGCGCCAAGGCGCGCGGCACCTTCGAGAACCAGAATCCCGTTGGCACGCGACCCAGGCTCCACTTGAATGCCTGCGTTGGTGCCGTTCCCGGCGAAGTCGATGGTGTTGGTGAATGTGACTGTGCAGTCTGAGATGAGCAGCGTGCCATTGGTTTGGGCTATCAGGGCGGCGTCCAAGGAGTGCGCCTTGGTGCTGCTGGCGCGCCCGGTGATCGGGCCGCCGAGGAAGGTGATATCGCCCCCCGCGTTCATCGTCATGCCGCCGACGATGACGCCGGCGGGGTCCACGTTGATGGTACCGCCACTAGTTGATTTAGGAAATTTTACGACGTCGCCGTTGAGGAAGGTGTTCGTGGTGGCCGTGGCGCCTTGGTCGTTCACGTACATCTGGCCGTCCCAGTTGCCGTTCCCGGTTGTGGAAAGTTCGGCCTTCCAATTTCTGTCGCTCTGCCCGGTCCAGCTGTTCACGATGTTGTAGTCGGTGTTCGCGATATCGACGTAGAGCTTGTCGCCGGTGGTGGTGCCGCCGGGCGTGCCTGTGTTCAGCGTGGCGGTGGCGTAGATGCGCCCGCCGGTGGGGCGGGAGATCACCGCGCTGAATGGAGTGACGGGGTTGCCGTTGAACGTCAGGCTGTCCGTCAGGAGCGTGCCGCCGGTGGTGTTGACGGGGGACGTCTGACCGGTGGCGGTGGTGGTTGTGGCGTTGAGGAGGTAATAGTTGCCCGGCGTGGTCACATTTCCGCTGAGGGCCACATTGTTCTGGCCAAGCAGGCCACCGTTGGCCGTGTCCACCTCGCCGCCGGCGAGCATGAGCAGGGCCGTGCCGGCGCCCGGCGTGGCGCCGGTGAGGTCGAACCCAAGCGTGGAGGAGGCAGAATTTCTGCGGCTCCCGACCTGAAAAATGTATTTTTTGCTGGCGAGCACATTGCCGGTGCCCTTGGCGGCGAGGGTGACGTTGGGCGACAGCGTGTAGCTGCCGAAGGGCGCGCCGTTCGCGTCGTAAGTCTGGTAGCGCGCGCCGCCCGAGAGAAGGTGCATGATTCCCGAGGATGTGGTCGCGCCCGGGATGAACACCCTGGCATTCAGGCCGATCTGGGAAAAGGTGCCTCCTTGGATCGTCACCGTGTAGCCCTCAGTGTTTCCAGCGGCGGCGACGGCCTTGATCTCGTCGTGAAGGGCGATGGTCGAGCCATTATTGGCGTGG